>JANXXF010000186.1 GCA_025350775.1 Actinomycetes bacterium | reverse complement strand
CATCCACGTGCTTGCCGGCGAGATCGAGTATGAGTTGAAGTCGGGCGGCAACGTCGTCGCGCAGGCGGGCCAGGGCCTGCTGCTGGGCGACGACGACGAGCACCGTGGCAGCAACCGCGGCGCCGTCCCCGCCCGGCTGCTCGTGATCGACCTCGCGAGCCACTGAACGGCGGTGGCGCCGGACTACGCCTCGAGCTTCTCCCAGACCGCGTCGTAGCCGGCACGCAGCCCGGCCGCCAGCTCCTTGATCTCCGCCTCGGTGATCGTCAGCGGCGGCGACACGGCGATCCCCTTGAGCAGCGGCCGCGTGACGATGCGGCCCTGCTCGCGGCAGGCCTTGTACAGCTGGCCCACCGTGGCCGGACTGGCATCGAGGACGCTCTGCTTGACCTCGACTGCCGCGAGCAGCCCGTGGCCGCCGCGGATGTCGCCGACGAGCGGGTGGTCGCCAAGCTCCGAGATCAGCGCCTGCAGCAGCACACCCTCCAGGTCACGGCCGCGCGGGATGATGTTCTCGCGCTCCATGATGTCCATGTTCGCAAGCCCGGCCGCGCAGCAGGCCGCGTGGCCGGCGAACGTCTGGCCGTGACGGAGCATGTTGCCGGACTTGTTCCAGAACGGGTCAGCGACGCGCTCGCCGACGATGACGCCGCCGAGCGGCATGTAGCCGCTGGTGATGCCCTTGGCGAACAGGATCATGTCCGGGCGGACGCCGTAGCGCTCGGCCGCGAGCCACGTGCCGACGCGGCCGAAGCCGCAGATCACGGCATCGATGACGAAGATGATCCCGTGCTGGGCGCAGATCGCGGCGACCTCCTTGACGTAGCCCTCGGGGGCCGGCCAGACGCCGCCGGCGCCCATCACGGGCTCGCAGAAGAAGGCGGCGACGTTGTCGGCGCCGAGGCGCGCGATCTCGTCGCGCAGCGCCTGCGCGGAGTTCCACATCACGTTCGAGTTGCCCTCGACGAGCGGCCCGAAGTTGGTGCGGTTCGCCGGGATGCCGCCGATCGACGTCGCGAACGCGTGCGAGCCGTGGTAGGCGTTCGTGCGGGAGATGATGTGGCGCCGCTCCGGCTGGCCCTGCGTCGTCCAGAAGTGGCGGATGATCTTGGTTGCGGCCTCCGTGCCGTCGCCGCCGCCCATGCCGAAGAAGACGCGGCCGTTGTCGACCGGCGCGAGCGCCGAGAGGCGCTCGGCGAGCTCGAGGGCCGGCGGCACGGCGCAGTCGCCGAAGATCGAGTACGACTCGAGCTTGCACAGCTGGGCGTGCACGGCGTCGGCGATCTCGCGACGGCCATGGCCGATGTTCGCGTACCAGAGGGCGCCCGAGCCGTCCATGTAGCGGTCGCCCGCCTCGTCGTACAGCCAGATGCCGTCGCCCCGCTCCACCACGAACTCATTGCCGCGGATCGCGGACATGTCGGAGAACGGGTGCCAGAGTTTGGTGTCGGTGCGGTCGCTCATGCGGAGAGTGTCGCTGAGCAGCGAAGCCGGCGCAAACCCGGCCGGCGCGGGCGGGCGCGCAGGGCGGAGCGAGGGAATCAGCAGTGCACGGAGCACCCCTGCGAGCCCGGCTTCAGGCCTCGCGCTCTCTGAAGGCCGCTTGCTATCTTGGCCCGACGACGATCCCTGCCACGGCGGCCGGATCCGCAGAGCGAACGCAACCGGGAGGACGGATGGACGTGGGTCGGTTCGGACGGGGCAGGCTGGTAGCCATCCTCGCCGCAGTGGCCGGCGTCGGGCTGGTCATCGCGCTCGCGACCGGCGTCTTCTCCTCGAAGAGCGGCAGCGAGGTCGGTGCGCAGGGCCCGGGCACGACCACGACGGCCCCGCTACCGTCGTCGGGCACTGGCAGCCAGGGCGCAGGCGCGACCGGGCGGAACGTGCCGACCCCATTCGGGCCGGACGACTGGGGGACGTACGGCGGCAGCTACACCCAGACGCGCCAATCGCCACTCACGCTCGTCGCGAAGGACAACGTGAACAGACTCGGCCGGGTGTTCTCGGTCGACTTCCGTCGGCTCGACCGGCGCGTGCCACTCGGCGAGCAGAGCTTCCCGATCGTCATCAACAGCGCGATCTACGTGACCACCGGCAGCAACTTCGTGTTCGCGATCGACGGTCGCACCGGCAAGGAACTGTGGGAGTTCGTGCCGAGCGGCACGGCGATCTTCAAGAACTACGGCGTCAACCCGAACCGCGGGCTCGCCTACTGTGACGGGAAGCTGTTCATGGCAACGCTAGACATGCGGCTGATCTCGATCAACCCGCGCGACGGAAAGCAGATCAAGAGCGTCGACATCTCGGCGGCCGTCCCGGGTGCCAGGCCGGAGTACGGCTATTCCGAGACGCAGGCGCCGATCTGTTACAAGAACCTCGTCCTGATCGGCGCCGCGGGCTCGGACTACGGCGTGCGTGGATTCGTCGAGGCTTACCACACCGACCTGACGCCCGCCTGGTCGACGCCGTACTGGACCGTCCCACCGTGGGGCACCCAGTGGCGGTCGTTGATCGCGATCGCAGGCGGCGGCACGGTCTGGAACCCCGTCACGATCGACCCGCTGACCGACATCGCCTACTTCTCGGTTGCGGCGCCCTCGCCCCAGTACATCCCGGCGCTGCGGCCCGGGCCCGATCCCCGCACCAACTCGCTCGTCGCTGTCGACGTCTTCACAGGCAAGCAGCGCTGGTGGCAGCAGCAACTGGGCGCGGACTCCTGGAGCTACGGGACGTCCCAGCCACCTCTCGTGTACGAGGCAACGGTGCTCGGCAAGAAACGGAAGATCGTCTCGGTGGGGACGAAGGAGGGTGTCTGGTTCGCGTATGACGCAGCGACGGGCCAGGTGATCCATCGCTCCGTCAACCTTCTGAACCACAACGAGCATCCGCGGCTCTCACCCGGCAAGGCCGTCGTCGTCTATCCCGGCTCGATCGGCGGCCTCAACTACTCGCCGTCCTCCTTCGACCCGGCGACCAACTTCGTCATCAACTCCCAGGCCGAAACGGCGTCGGTGCTCACCCAGGACGATCCGTCCAAAGTCGCGAAGAACGCAGTGCTCGGGGACGTACGGCTCGGGCTCCAGGGCAGCGAGTTCGGGTACACGCCGCCCGGCTGGCACGACTTCGGCTCGATCACGGCACTCGACGTGAACTCCGGGACGATCGCCTGGAAGACGGTCGTCCCCGAGCCCGGGCGAGGCGGTGTCACAACCACCGCGAACGGGCTCTCGTTCGTCGGCGGCGGCGACGGCAACCTGCGCGCGCTCGACACGAAGTCCGGGTCGGTGCTCTGGCAGTTCCAGACCGGATTTCAGATCGCCTCCGGCCCGTCGATCTACCGGCTCGGTGGCAAGCAGTACATCGCGATCACCACCGGCGGGACGCCAACGTCATCGTACGGCGGAACCGCAGCGCGCCTCGACGTCTTCGCCCTGGGCGGTGACCAGACCCAGTCACTGCCGCCCGTCCTCACAGCCGCGCCACTGCCCGAGGCCGGCGTCATCGTCCAGCCGACGGAGTACTTCGGGCTCGGCAAGGACTCCCGGACAGTCACCTTTCAGGCCGTCACGGACGCGAGCGGGAAGCCGCTGCTCAACGGCTGGTCCGGTGGCAAGAAGGTGCTGTTGACGATCCCACACGACTGGACTGTCGACGTCACGCTGGCGAACCACGACGCGACGTCGACGCAGGGACTGGTCGTCGTTCCGGTGTCGGGTGGAAGGCCGGGCAGCAGCGGGACGCCCGCTTTCAGCGGCGCCGCGACGACGCGCCCGGTGCCGCCCGGCGGAGTTGCCTACTTCTCGTTCCGAACGGGCAAGGAGGGCTCATACGCCCTCGCGTCGACCGCTCCCGGGCGGGCCGCCGCCGGACAGTGGGTCGCGATCAAGGTCGTGGGGGCGGATCGGCCGCCGACGATCACGATCGGCAGCGAGACGTACACGGTCGACGTCACGCAGGGCCGGCCGTCATGAGGTATCTGCTCCTCGTCGGCGTGGCTGCCGTGCTGCTGCTCGGGACGGCTCCGGCCACCCCCGCAGCGGCCGGCAACGTGGCCACCGGGCAGGCCGAGATCGTCCTGCCCACGCAATCGTTCGTCGAGGCGTGGTCGGCGCAGAGCGAAAATCGACGCCCATTCACGGGACTCCTCCGGCTCGCGGGGAGGCCGGTGGTCGGCGCGATCGTGCAGGTGGACGGCGTACGGAGCGGCCCCACCAGCCCGGCCGGAGAGTTCGTTGGCGCCGTCGACTCGACCCTGCCGCAGCGGCACCTCGTCTCGGTAGCCGACGTGTCGGCTGCCACCGTCGACGGCCAGCCGCTCACTTCCGGGCAGCGGTCGGCGCTCGTGGCGGCTCGAGGCGCGCTCAACGTCGCCTACTCGATCAGCGGCCTGAAGGTCGCGAGGACGCCGGCCGGGATCAGGATCAGCGGCACGGTCGCGCAGGCCGACCAGAGGCCCGTGCCGACGGTGCGGATCTTCTCGTACCGCCTCACCGGCCGAGTCACCGACGCCAACGGCCGACCCGTTGCGGGCGCGATCGTCAGCGCCCGCACCGAGGACCGCGGCTACTGGACGGTGTCCGAGCCGACCGACGCGGACGGCCGCTACGTCTCGCTCTTCACCGCCTCCGACGAGTCGTCGCGGGATCCGGTGCCGTTCGCCATCCGCATCGCCGTCGGTGACCGGCTGTTCGGGTACCTCCCGGACGAGGAGGTCTACTTCAAGCGGCTCCAGAGCGCCGTGCTGGACGTGCGCCTCCCGCCGCCCGGCTTCGCCACCGCGCTGCCGGCACCCGTCACTCAGAGGGGCGCCGTCTACCAGGGCATCGTCGTCGCGGCGAGCCGCGACGGCCGACCGGTGCGCCCGTTGCAGGTGTCGTGGCCGGATGCTCGAGGGCGCTTCGCGATTCTCCTGCCTGCAGCGCTCGCCGGATCGACGGTCACGCTGTTCGAGGCCCTGCGCCCGGTGTTCTCGCATTTCCCGGCTGTGCCGGGCGGCGCGTTCGATCTCGCGAGCTGGCCGGCAGCCCTCGATCCAACCTGGCCCGACGCGGTGGCCCGGATCGCTCTACCGCGGTAGCGTGTCACACAACTTTGTGCCATTGACGACAGCCGCCGCCCGTATTACTCTAGGGACGCACCGATTCATCAAATAGGAGTCGGTGTAATCCTGTCGACAGGAAGGAACGCCATATGTGGGTCAAGCCGACCTTCACCGTGATCGAGCTTTGCAGCGAGGTCACCACGTACATCAACCATCGCTAGAGACCATCTAGCAGTTGGTTCTTCACGAGGCCCCGGTTCCGGGGCCTCGTGAATTTCTGAGAGACTCGTGGCATGGAGATCGTGATCCTGGGAGCGGCAGCCGGTGGCGGCCTCCCACAGTGGAACTGCAGTTGCCCCGTCTGCACTGCGGCCCGCGACGGCCGCGCGACGCCGAGGATGCAGTCGTCGATCGCGGTACGCGCCGCCGGCGGCGCCTGGTACCTGGTGAACGCCTCACCCGATGTGCGCCAGCAGCTGGAGCTGCTGCGCGAGCCCGGCGCGGCGCGGCGCTCGAGCCCGGTCGCCGGCGTGCTGTTGACCGACGCCGAGATCGATCACACCGCCGGCCTGATCGTCCTGCGTGAGGGCCCCGAGCCGCTCCGGATCCATGCCTCCGCAGCCGTTCGCGCCGCCCTGACGACCGGCTTTGCGCTCCTGCCCGTGCTCGAGGCGTACTGCGGTGTCGAGTGGAGCCCGCTCGAGCCAGGGACAACGATCACGCTCGACGGAGGCCTCTGCGTGGACGCGTTCGCGGTGCCCGGCGACCCGCCCCGCTACATCGGCGGGGTGCCGTTCGGTGTGGGCCTCACGTTCAGAGCCGACGGCGCCACGGTGACCTACGTGCCGGCCGTGGTGGAACTCGAGCCGGCACTTCAGGACCGCCTCCGCCAGAGTGACTGGGCGCTCGTCGACGGAACGTGCTGGACCGACGACGAGCTCGTCCGGCTCGACATCTCGGCGACGACCGCGCGGATGATGGGCCACGCGCCGATCTCTGGCCCGGGTGGGACACTCGAGACGCTCGCGCGTCTCGACGGCCCCCGCGTCGCGCTCGTTCATCTCAACAACACGAATCCCGTGCTGATCGACGGCTCACCCGAGCGGGCCGCGGTCGAACAGGCGGGAATCGTCATCGCCTATGATGGAATGCGCATCCAGCTTCCGGGGAGGTCTTGATGGCACCGCCGCAGAACCCGCCGTGGACGGAGGAAGAGTTCGTCGCGGCGCTCCAGGCCCGCGGGGCGCGGTACCACAATCTCCACCCGTTTCACCAGCGGATGAACGCCGGCGAGCTGTCCCGGGAGGAGCTGCAGCGCTGGGCTGCGAACCGCTTCTACTACCAGAAGATCATCCCGATGAAGGACGGGGCAATCCTCTCGAACTGCCCCGACTCGGAGATCCGGCGCAACTGGATCGTGCGCATCACCGACCACGACGGCTCGACCGACGGCGCCGGCGGCGGCATCGAGTCGTGGCTGTGGCTCGGCGAGGCGCTCGGTCTCGACCGGGAAGACATCCTGTCCGAGCGTCGCGTGCTGCCCGGCGTACGGTTCGCCTGCGACGCGTACCTCAACTTCTGCCGCCAGCAGCCGTGGATCATCGCGGTCGCATCGTCGCTCACCGAGCTGTTCGGCCCGGCCGCGATCAAGCTGCGCCTAATCGCGTTCGAAGAGCACTACCCGTGGATCGACCCGGAGG
>JANXXF010000154.1 GCA_025350775.1 Actinomycetes bacterium | reverse complement strand
TCTCCGGTGACCCGCGTCAGCTACGAGGTCGAGGCCGCCCGCGTCGGGCAGCGCACCGACTACGACAAGCTCCGGCTCGACGTCACCACGGACGGCTCGGTCAACCCGCGTGACGCGATCGGCGAGGCCGCCGAGATCCTGATCCGGCAGCTGGCCATCTTCACCGACCTCGATCGCATCGAGGGCTTCTCGGACTCCGCCGGCCCCGAGGGTGCCGTCGAGACCTCGAGTGCCCACGGGATGGAGAACTTCCCGATCGAGGAGCTCGAGCTCGGCGTCCGCTCGTACAACTGCCTGAAGCGCGTCGGCATCGAGACCATCGGCGACCTGATCTCGAAGAGCGACCAGGAGCTCGCGGCGATCCCGAACTTCGGTCGCAAGTCGATCGAGGAAGTCAAGGAGACGCTCAGCGGGCACGGCCTGAAGCTGCGCGGCGACGAGTAGGAGGCGACGTGAGGCATAAGAGCAAAGGCAGGAAGCTCGGCCGCGACTCGGCGCACCGCAAGGCGCTCTACTCGAACCTTGCCGGCGCCGTGATCGAGCACGGCCGCATCAGGACCACCCTCGCGAAGGCGAAGGAGGTGCGCCCGATCACCGAGGAGATGATCACCCTCGGCCGCCGTGGCGACCTTCACTCGCGCCGCCAGGCGCTCGGCTTCCTGCGGTCGCAGGCGGTCGTGCACAAGCTGTTCGCCGAGGTCGCGCCGCGCTTCGTGGGTCGGCCGGGCGGCTATCTCCGGATCATCAAGCTCGGGCCGCGCCAGGGTGACGCAGCCGAGATGGCGTATCTCGAGATGGTCGACCACAAGCCGTCCTAGCCGGGCGCGCGCCGGCAGCGGCCGGTCGTGGACGAGATGTGGAGTGATGTGATGGAGGAGCGGGTGGTCGTGGGCGACCGCTCGCTCCTCGTCGTTCTGCCCCGTGACAGCGAGGCGCTGATCGACGAGGAGCGCTTCGCCCGGGACGAGTTCCTGCCCTACTGGGCGGAGCTGTGGCCGAGCGCCCGAGCGTTGGCGCTGGTGGTGGCTGAGCTGCGGCTTTCCGGGGCCGGGGGCGGGGCCGGGGCCGGGGCGGGGGCCGGGGCTCCGGCGGCCGTCGTCGAGCTCGGGTGCGGGCTGGGCCTGCCCAGCCTCGTGGCGGCGGCGGGCGGCGCCCGGGTGCTGGCGACAGACTGGGCGCCGGAGGCGCTGCCGTTCGTCGCGGAGAACGCGCGGCGCAACGGGCTGACGGTCGAGCTGCTCGAGTGTGGCTGGGCGGCGCCAGGGCCGATCGTCGCCGCAGGGCCTTTCGAGCTCGTGCTGGCGTCCGACGTGCTCTACGAGCGGGTCAACGTCGCGTTGCTGGTGGCGCTGCTGCCACAGGTGGTCGCACACGGTGGGCAGGTGCTGCTGGCCGACCCGGGCCGGCCGGCGCTCGCGGAGTTCCTCGACGCGATGAGGGAGCGCTGCTGGACGATCGAGCAGGAGCCGCCCGCCGCCGAACGTGCGCGCGCCGTCGTGTATCGGCTCCGATCGCCCGACTGATGCCTGGCCACTCAGGTGCCGTCGCGCAGGGCAAGCCGGCTGCCGAGTCGCACCCGGCCCGGGCCGGGAAAGTCGAACTGCGCCCCACGCGCCTCGCCCTCGAGCACCGCATAGCGGTCGGCGGCGACCGCCACACCGAGCAGCGGCGGCGGCGTCAGCTCGACGCCCGAGACGGGCCTGACACGTTGCGTGGCGCGCAGCCGGTCGCCGTCAGCACGGATCTCGACCGTTAGGCCCTGGGCGCGGTAGATGCCCTCGAATGGCGTCGGGTCGACTGCCACAGGCACCGGCTGCGGACGCCGCAGGCAGCACGCGGTGGCGAGCACCCACTCGACCACGGTACGCACGAGCGCGCTGCCGCGCCCGCTGTTGGTGAGCACCGCCACTGCGACACGGCGCGCCGGCACCAGCACCAGCTGCGATTGGAAGCCGCCGTACGAACCCGAGTGCGCCGCCACGACGGTTCCGCCCGCCGCCAGGACGGTGCCGCTCAGCTCCTCGAGGCTCCAGCCGGTGCCCCAGCGCGCGCCGACGGCAGCGGTCACGGGCTCGCGCAGCCCCGCGAGGTCGGGGCTGTCGAGGTGCAGCGCGGCCAGCCTTAGCAAGTCGGGCACGGTCGAGATGAGGCCGCCGGACGGCACGCGTGCCCGCGAAAACCGGTATCCCGCGATGACGTCGTGCTCCGGCGCACCGGGCCGGCGCGGCGCGTGGCCGAGCGCGGCGCCCGCCGGTGGCACGCCGTCGTGGACGAACCCGGAGTCGGCCATCCCCAGGGGGCCGAGCAGCAGGTCATGGGCGACCTGCTCGAATGTCGCGCCCGCGGCTCGTGCGACCGCGTGCCCGGCGAGCCAGTAGCCGGTGTTGCAGTACGACCAGATCTCGCCTGGCGGCGTCAGCTGCCCCAGCACCCCGTAGGTGCCGATCAGCTCGCCGAGGGCGCCGGCGTCGACGCTATGCGCCGCTATGTCGTGGGCCGGCTCGCACTCGAGGCCGGAAAGGTGCGCGAGGAGCTGGCGGGGCGTCACCGTCTCCTGCGCGTACCCGTCGGCGAGGCGGAGCCGGGGTAACACGCGTCGCACCGGGGCATCGAGGTCGAGCAGGCCTTCGCGCTCGATCAGCGCGGCGAGCGTGGCGGTGAGCGGCTTCGTGATCGACGCAACGCGGAACGGGGTCGCCTCGTGGACGGGCTCACCCGTTGCCAACGACGAGACTCCGGCGGCGCGCACGACAGTCTCACCGCCGGCGAGCACGCCTGCCACCGCGCCCGGGATGCCCCAGCGGGCTAGCTCCGACTGCAGGAGCGCGGCAAGCTGGTCGGCAGCGACGGCAGGCATGCAGACATTGTGGCGACCGGCCGCGCCACCGTAGACTTCCGTCAAACTTCGCGAGGAGACAGATGAGACGCGCACACGATGTTGGCGGAGTGCCCGGATTCGGGGCAATCGCCATCGAGCAGGACGAGCCGGTCTTCCACGCCGACTGGGAGCGGCGGATGTTCGGCATCACGCTGTGCGTCATCGGCAAGGGGCTCGTGGGCAGCGTGGACGAGTTCCGCTGGGGCGTCGAGCAGCTCACTCCCGAGCAGTACTTCGAGCAGTCGTACTACGAGCGCTGGTTCTCGCCGATCGAGCGCGCACTGTTCGCGCGCGGCGCGCTCGGCCCGGGCGAGCTGGCCCAGCGCGCGGACGCGATGGCGGCGGACGGCACCGCTCCCCGCCACGATGAGCCGGAGTGGAGCGACGGTTTCGTCGGCTTCGTCCGCACCGCGGGCTCGTTCGGCCGGCCTCCCGACGCTACGGCCCGCTTCGCGCCCGGCGACCGTATCCGAGTGAAGGACGTCGAGGCGCCGGCGCACACGCGGCTGCCCACGTACGCTCGTGGCAAGGTGGGCATGATCGAGCGCGTCCACGAACGCAATGTCGTCCCCGACCTACGGGCCGTCGGTCTGGGCGAGGTCTGGGAGCACACGTATCTCGTCGTCTTCCCGGCGCAGGAGGTGTTCGGCGACCGCTCCGAGCCAGGCCAGGAGCTGACGCTGGACGTCTGGGAGAGCTACATCGAGCCGCTGGAGGCATGAGCATGAGCCGCGACCATCACCACGACCACGACCACGAC
>JANXXF010000142.1 GCA_025350775.1 Actinomycetes bacterium | reverse complement strand
GCAGCTCGCGGCGCAGCCGCCCGAGCAGGCGCTGTCGCGCCCCAGGTGCCAGCGCGTGCGCGGACACCGCCTCCTCCACGACGGCGCGGTACTCCAGCCCGACCGCCGTGCGCATCCGCTCGACGAGCTCGCGCTCCTGGCGCGCCGAGGTCAGCTGAGCCGTCCAGGTCGATGCTTCCCCGCCCGCTTCGACCACGAACTCCGCGAGCCACTCCAGCTGCTCGCGCGTCCGCGGGTCGTCGGGCAGCCCTGCGAGCCCATCACCGACCTGGACGGCGCCGATCCGGCGCAGCTTCCGCCAGAGCGCGCTGCGCGGCGTCGACGGCTCGCGCGCCAGCCGGTAGGCGAGCAGCGCCCAGCGCGTTTGCTCGGACGTCATGCTCGGAAGTATCACTAATGCAACACCGGTTGCACAACATGGTGCCGCTCGCGTAGGCTCGCCCCACAGGTAGCCCGCTGATCGGAGAGACATGAACAATCGCACGGGCATTGCCGCAATCGCTGTCACAGCCATTGCGTTCCTCGCCGGCACCACCGGCGCCCTCGCCGCCGGGATGACACCCTCGTTCGGGATGGCGTCCAACGTCACCCAGCACGCCTACACCGGCTACTACGACAGCCACAAGGACACGTTCCTCGCCCTCAACGCCTCGACGAAGGCAGCGGCGACCGGGCTCCACATCACCTACGCACCGGCGCTCGCCGGGACGAAGGCCGCCCCGCCGATCTACCTCTTCCAGGGCGCCGCAGGCGCCGGCCAGATTCCCGTCTTCGGCCTGACCGAGCCCGGCAAGGCCGGCTACACGCCGCTCTGGGAAGAGATGATCGTCACCTGGAAGGCGGGAGTGCCGCCCACGCTCTTCAAGGTCGACGACGACATCAACGCCGCCGCGAATGCCGGCAAGCTCACGATCCGGGACGCACACGTGATCATCGACGCCCCGATCCTGACAGTCGGGCGCTAGACGCCTGATCGACGAGACAGCGCCTGCCGGAGCTCTGGACCTCCCCCGCTGCTCCGGCAGGCGTAGTCTCCGTCCGATGAGACATCGCCACCTGTTGCTATCCGTCGCCGTCGTCGCGCTTGCAATCTCCGCGACGGCGTCTGCAGCAACTCAGCCGGTACCTGTCCCCGCACAGCCGGCGGCCTGGACGCAGATCGGAGCAGCAGTTACTTCGCGGCCCGGGAAGGCGATCCACTTCTATCGCACTCCCCTGAACGCGCCGACGCTCGGGATCGCCGTCACGTCTGCATCCGCCCAGGTGATCAAGCTCACCTGGTCGAGCTACTGCGAGTTCCAGAGCAACGACGACATCACGCGAGGATCAAGGCAGCGTCACCGGGACGCACCTGGTGACAGCGTATCCGCACTCGTTCGCCGCAGCGACGCTCTGCTACGTCTGGGTGAACGCCGGCGCCCCCGGCACGGCAACCGTTACCGCTGCCGTCTTCGCGGCCACGTAAGCCCCTGAGCCGGGCGACTACCTCGGCTCGCGAAACTCGCCTGGGTCGGTCCTCGACACCGTGCGCCAGGAATCCCACGTGATCTTGACGATGACGAGCGTGATCACCAGGCCGACGATCGGGTCGGCGATGCGAGCCCCGGCCGCCACGACCACGGCGCTCGCCACCACGCCCAGCGAGACGAACCCGTCGACGCGCGCATGGTTGCCATCGGCGACGAGCGCGGGACTCGACAGACGATCACCGGCGGCGAGGCGGATCCGCGCGGCAATCTCGTTGCCGACAAAGCCGATGACGCCGGCTGCCGCGAGCACCCACAGGTGGGTCACGTGCTCCGGGTGGACGAAACGCATGATCGTCTCGTAGAGCGCGACGCAGGCACTGACCAAGATCACACCCACTACCGCGAGCCCCGCGAGCTTCTCACCCCGGAAGCTCCGCAACAGGAAGGCGATGCCGAGCGGCACGGCCGTCAGCGCGTCGCCGAAGTTGTGGATCAAGTCGCCGAGCAACGCGACCGAGTTCGACATGAAGAACACCGCGAGCTGCGCCGCCGCAGTCACCGCCGGCACGGCAAGGCTCAGAGCGACGGCCTTCACACCTTCACGGGAGCGAAGGATCGAGCGATCGACCAAGCCGTGCGAGTGCCCGTGCCCGCCACCGTGCCCATCGTCACCGTGATGGTGGTGATCGTGGTCGCGGTCGTGACCGGTGTGGTGGTGCCCATGGCCGAAGTCACCCTGGATCCGGACTCGCCTGGGAAGCTCGCTCATCGTGCGCTCCAGCTGTGAGTGACCGGATCTCGTAGCGTGCGGCTCATCATCTCAACGTATCGAACATCTGAACAGATGTGCATATGTTGGCGGCTTCTCTATCGTTGCGTCATGCCCGCGCAGTCCGAGCACGAGGATCCCAGCCGCCCGCTGAAGCTAGCCGAGGCGGAGGCTCTGGCACAGTCGATGCGCGCCTTCGGAACCGCGAGCCGACTTCGCCTGCTCTGGGCGATGCTCGACAGCGAGCGAACGGTGGAGCAACTCGTTGAAGCGACCGGGATAGCGTCGAGCGCCGCCTCGCACCAACTGCAGCGCCTGCGGCAAGAGCGCCTCGTCAGCGTCCGCCGCTCCGGGCGCCATGCCTTCTACAGCCTCCACGACCACCACGTCGCGGAGCTTCTCGCGGCGATCCGCCACCACCACGAGCATGTCCGCATCGCTCAGCCGTCGGCGGTCAGCCAGCCGGACGGCACATCGCAGCCGGCCGCACGCTCCGACGTGATGGGCACGGCTCAGGATGAATCGCCGACCGTCCCGTCAACTCCTTCATCCAACCAGCCGGCCTGCCCATCAACACCTCCCGAATCGAGGTGTTGCGACGACCACTTGAATCCACCCTGGCTGCCGTCATCCCAGATCGCGAGGGGGTCGAGAACCCTAGCCCTTGACAACCTCCCATGAATACGACATCATTCCGACATAATCGATCATCGCCGTTGGAGATAGACGGACATGGAGAACGACAACGCGAGTCATGACGGACAGGCGAAATCTAACGAGCGAATCCTCCTGTGGGCCTGTGTGGAGTCCTGCTCGTATGGGCAGTAGCCGTGCTGGTGAGCGTGATCCTCCCAACGCATCCGGTGCCGGGCAGCGTCAACGTCGTGGCGCCGATCGTCGCGGCGGGCATGTTCGGAGGTTCATACGTCGTCCGGCGCGCAACTCGCCCGTCAGATCGCTGACGCCGGTGCACCGCCAGGAGATCGCCGGCAACAGCCAGAACGGGGGACAAGAGGCGTGACCACGGATACTCGGGCGTCCCGATGCCAGGCGAACTTCCCAGGGCACGACCGGTGAGTTCGCGTGACCCACAGCCACGGGAGAGGCAGCCCGTCGTCGACGGCGACTTCATTCCCGCTGCACGAGCCAGGATTCGGATCGCGTCTGTCCCGTTGAGCCCGTCCGATCGCGAACGTCTCGATCGACTCGCCTCGATGCTCGGCGAGCGCACCAACATGACAGTCGCGGAAGCCGTCGACCACCTCTTCCCGGGCCGCTCCCACGAGGCGAAGTTGACCGCGCTTCGCCGTTTGAGCGATTCGCTCCAGACGGCGGCGGCGCCGACCGGCGCGGATGTCGCGCTAACTGTGCGCGGCGCGAAGGCGCACGGTAGCAATCGCAGCGTCGGGTTCACCGCCCGGCGTAGCGCGACGGCGACCGCCGCCCTGATCGAGCTGACAGGGAATCGCGACAACCTGATCGAGCATCGCCAGGCGAAGATCATCGGCGGGAAACCGAGCATCCGCGTTTTCCTCAGCTACGCGGACGGCGATCAGGCCGAAGCGAAGAAGTTCTGGGATCTCCTCGTAGCGGAGATGAAGATCAGCAAAGTTGCGACGTTCGAGTTCTGGGAGTTCGAAGACGCACTGCTGCCGGGCGAGGACTTCGACTCCGAGATCAGAGCCGCGCTTCAACGCTCGGACATCGGCATCTTCGCTCTCAGCACGACCTTCCTCGGACGCCCGTACATCAGGGACGTCGAGCTTCCGGCGTTCTTCGCACCCGATCGCCACGAGAAGCTCCCAGTGCCCGTACTGCTGGAACCGATCCGCGCGAACGTGGAGATGCACGGGATCGACCGGAACTGGATCTTCTCGCACAACAGCAGGGCTTTCAGCTTGGCGTCCGGAAAGCGTGGCCCGATGCTCTGGGTCCAAGCCCTCTCCGGACGCCTCGAGCAGCTGGTCGAGAAGTACCTCCAACAGGAAACGCGCAACGAAGACGACGAGCCTGACGGCGAGCGCCCGATCGAAGATCACCAGGGGAAGCGCTCGATGGGGAGCGGCGACCTCGCGCGATCGCGCGACGTCCTCTTTCGGACTCATGGACGGATCGGCGGGGTTGCGGTCGACGAGCACGAGCGGGCGGAAGACCACGGTCGCCCGGTCGATGCCCTGGAGACGCTCAAGACGTGGGCCGCTGGCGACCGTTCGCTCGCGGCGCTGATCGGTGACTACGGGATGGGTAAGACGATCACCTGCCAGGCGTTCCTCGAACTGATCGAGGACGCGGCCGAGACTGACTCCCTGCTGCCCACTCCGTACTACTTCGACCTACGGATGTTGACGGGCCTGCGGGACCGACTCTCCGTCCCGACGCTCGAGGAAATCCTGACCGAGGTCGTGACGCGAAGCTGGGAGGCGCTCGACGGGGCCCGTCCAACCGCCGAGGAACTCCTCGCAGAGGCAAGGCGCCGGCCGACGCTCTTCATCTTCGACGGACTCGACGAGGCGCTCGTCCAGCTCGACGAGTCCGGCGGGAGGGCGTTCACACGCGAGATCCTGAAGCTCAGGCCGGTCGAGAGAGCCGGAGCGGCTTACGCTCCATTCGGCGGGACAGACACGAAGATCCTCGTCTCCTGCCGGACCCACTACTTCCGCACGCTGCGGGAGCAGGCGCGGTTCTTCACCGAGCAGGGACGCGACCGCGCCTCGAGCGACGACTACCTCGCTCTTGAACTGCTTCCGCTAACGCCCGACCAGATCCGCACCTACCTCGAGAAAGCACTCCCCGAGGAGAACGCCGCGCAAGTGCTCACCCTCCTTGAAGACGTCCACGACCTCAGCGATCTCACCACCCGTCCGTTCACGCTGTCGAAGGTAGTCAGTCAGATCCCGCTGATCCAGCGCAAGAAGCGCGGCGGTGAACCCGTCTACAGCTCGACGATCTACGAGGGCATGATCGCCGACTGGTTGGAACGCGACGCCGGCAAGCACTCCCTCACGCCCGCGCACAAGTCGGAGCTGATGTACCGCCTCGCCGTCTGGTCCTGGCGTCGAGGCGGCCGACTGATCGAGGCAGCCGACCTCGACCAGTGGCTCGGCGAGCAACTCCTCGAGCCGACGCTTCGCGAGCGGTACGCCGGCGTGCACCGCGACAAGCTCG
>JANXXF010000137.1 GCA_025350775.1 Actinomycetes bacterium | reverse complement strand
CGGCTACGGGACCCTGCTGACCCTGCGCGACCCGCTGCCGGCCCTCCGGGCCGCCCTGGCGGCGCACGGCGTCGAGCGCAGCTGTCACGAGGTGCGGGTCAGCTTCGCAGCCGAGGTCGCGCATTACAAGCCGCGCTCGTTGCGTGGCTCCGACGCGGCGGGCCTCGCAGCGCTCCGCCTCGAGTGCGTCGCCGTGTTCCTCGCCGCGGCTGGCGCGGGCGACCAGATCGAGGCGGCCGGCTTCGTCGACGCGTTCGTCGACTCACTCTCATTCGAGGCAGTGCCGGGTGCAGTGGCGACCCTCGACGACCTGCGCCGGCGCGGGATCGCCCTGGCGATGGTCTCGAACTGGGACTGCGCGCTTCCCCAACACATCGACCGACTCGGGCTGGGGCATCTGTTCCAGACCGTCGTGGCCTCTGCCGTCGTCGGCGCCGAGAAGCCCGATCCGCGCATCTTCCAGGTCGCGCTCGCACAGCTCGCTGTCGAGCCGGGCCGCGCCCTCCATATCGGCGACGAGCCGAGCGACGAGCAGGGAGCTGCCGCCGCCGGCATGCGCTTCGCGCCGGCGCCCATCGCGGCGGCCTTCGAGGGCTGGTCGTGAGGCGCCCGCATGGCGGCCCGCTCTCGCCGCCGCCCGGCCCGCCGGACGAGCCCACGCCCGAGGAGGCCGCGTCCTGGCGGCTCGGGGCCTGGCTCGCGCTGATCGGCATCCTCGCAGCCGTCGGCTACGCGGCCCGCGCGACCGGCGGTACGCCCGACCGCGACGTCCTCTACAAGTCGAGCACTGCCGTCGGCGCGATTATCCAGGAGGCAGTGGTGCTGATGATCGTGGTCGGCATCGCCCGCACGGCCGCGCTGCGCGCGTTGCGCCAGCCGGCGGGCTGGGCCCGCGCGCTCCTGCTGGCGGTCGCCACCTTCGCCGTCATCGCCGGCACGGCCGCCGCGCTCGAGCCGCTGCTGCACGCGGGCTCCGAGCAGGGCCTGACGCCCGATCGCTGGGATCCGTCCCGCTCGGGCGCCTACACCTTCAACTTCATCGTGATCGCGGCGTTCGTCCCGATCGTCGAGGAGCTCGTCTTCCGGGGCGTCGGCTTCTCGCTGCTGCGGCGGTTCGGCGTGCCCGTCGCCATCGGCGGCACCGCCGTGGCCTTCGCCCTCGCCCACGGTCTCGTGCAGGGCTTCCCGATCCTGCTCGTCTTCGGCCTCGGTCTCGGCTGGCTACGCTGGAAGACCGGCAGCATCGTGCCGGGCATTGCGGTGCATGCCAGCTTCAACGCCCTCAGCCTGATCCTCGCCGTCACCACCTGAGGTGGCGCCGCGCGTGCGCCTCGCGTTTGCGGTCGTCGTGGTCGGCCTCACAGGCGCCATCGCCGGCTCGGTGGTGGCGAACCGCACCGGCAATTCGTCGCGGGCCCTCGACTGGCGCGATCTCACACCCGAGATCGGCCCGCTCGGCGAGTTCGGCCAGCCGACGACGCACGTGTTCCGCAGGGAGCGCTATTACGTCCGCTACGTGAGCGAGCGCCTGGGCGCGGCCCTGCCGGCCGGGTTTCCCCAGCGGATGGTGGTGCTCGTCGCCGCCGGCCCCCGGTCAACCCCGGCGTACCGGATCGACGTCGTGCGCGTCACCGAGGAGCGCAATGCCGTCGTCGTCTCGCTGCGCGAGCGCACCCCGCCGGCGACCGACCCGACGCCTTCCGGCCTCGTCTTCCCTTACCGGGCGATTAGCATCCCCTGGTCGGCGAAGCCGGTGACCATCGACTGGTTGGGGAGGCCATGACAGATCTGGACGACGATTCCGTCATCAGCGAGATCCGCGCGGAGATCGCGGCGGCCGACCGCGCCCTCGTCGACCTCGTCAATCAGCGCATCGTGCTTGTCCAGCGGATGCGGGCGCGCAAGGAGGAGATCGGGGCGGGCTACGTCGACCCAGGCCGCGAGCAGCGGATGCTCGACTTCGTCGCCGGGATCAATGCCGGCCCGGTCTCGCAGGAGGGGCTGGCCGGGCTGTACCGCCGCGTCGTCGCGCTGTGCAAGCGTGAGGTCTACGGCCTGAGCGAGTAAAGGGCGACGCTGGCAGGACGACGCTAACTGACCTCGCCACCGGCGAACTCGTCCGGCGACACGCGGTCGAGGAACTCCTTGAACTGCGCGACGATGTCGTCGTCGTCGAGATGATCGCCGTCGAACACGACCGAAGCCTCGTCGATCACGGCATCGGCCACGAAGATCGGTGCGTCCACGCGCACGGCGAGCGCGATGGCGTCGGACGGCCGCGAGTCGATCTCGATCTCCTCGCCGCTCTCGCGGGCCAGTGTGATCACGGCATAGAACGTGTTCTCCTTGAGATCCGTCACCGAGATCCGCTCGACCTTCGCGTCGAGCTGGCCGAGGATGCTCGTAAACAGGTCGTGCGTGAGCGGGCGTGGTGCGGCAGCGCCCTGAAGCTTCATCAGGATCGCCGTCGCCTCGGGGGCGCCAATCCAGATCGGCAGGAAGCGATTGCCTTCCGCCGTCTTCAACAAGACGATCGGCGTTTTGCCGACCTGGTCGAAGCTGACACCGTAGATGACCATCTCCTGCATCGCCATGGGCCTGGCCCCATCGTAGCCGTGTCGGCTCCTCACGGCCGAGCCCCGCCGAGGTTCGCTATCATCGGGCGCCGCGGGCGATTAGCTCAGTTGGTTAGAGCGCCGCTCTGATAAGGCGGAGGTCGGTGGTTCGAATCCACCATCGCCCACTCTCCCCCGGAGAGTCAGGCCCTGCGGGGACCTGCCGATCTCCGGGGGACTCTCCCTCGCGTGATCCTCGCGGCGCGGGCCGCTCCGAGACCGCGCTGCTACGACAGCATGGGCTTCCGCACCGTGATCACCCAGGTGCGCGCCGCATAGGCCTTGCGCGTCTCCCCCCTGGTCAACGCGAGGACGACCTTCGTCGTGCCCACCCCGACCGCCCTGAACCGGAGCCAGACGCTCAGCCGATCCTCGCCTTCGCCGACCTGCCGTACCACGTTCGCGTTGACCTGCCGCGCGACGCGCCAGACAAGGCCGCTGCTGGCGGGCCGCTTGGGCGCCCGGATGACGAAGGTGGCGCCGCGCAGGGCCTTCACCTGAAACCCCGGCCCCTTCGGGAGCGGGCCTACGGGTTCGGCCGAGCCGAGAGCCGCCGGAACAGCCAGGACGCCGAGGATGGCGAGGATGGCGAGGACAGCGGCCGCAGCGACGACTGAGAGTCCAACGGCACACCGGGCGACGTGATGGTGGTAGTTAGCGGCTGTGCAGTCCTTCATCGACGCTTCCTTTCGTGGCCGCGTCAGCGGTAGCCGAGACGCGGGCTTCCACCAGCTTGCCAGCTCGGGCTCGTGTCGCCGCCCTGGCAGCTCGGCCGGCAGTGCTGTCGCAGCGGCCGCTGGCGCCGCGACTCTCCGCGCCAGGCGACAGCCAGGCGCGGGCGAAGTTCAGCGGCCGGTACGACGCTCGAGCGCCTCGACCAGCTCGGCGAGCTCGTGCTCGTCGGCGAACGCGATCTCGACACGCGCGGCGGTAACCCTGGCGCCGAAGCCCGTGAGCGTCTCGACGGCGCGGCGCGCGCGATCGGCGAGCACAGGGTCGGGCGCAGCGGTCACGCGCCGGGTCTTGAGCTGGCGGGCGCCGGCCCAGCGGGCGGCGCGCTCGGCGGCGCGGACGCTCATCCCCGTGCGCACGATGTCGCGCGCAAGCTTACGACGGCCGTCGTGATCGGGCACGGCCAGCACGGCGCGCGCATGGCCCTCGGTGAGCTCGCCGCGCTCGACCATGGCGAGCACGTCGTCGGGCAGCTCGAGCAGCCGCAGCCGGTTCGACACCGACGGCTTCGAGCGACCGACCCGTTCGGCGATGTCGCCGAGCGACAGCGTGAACTCGTCGACCAGCACCGCGTAGGCGCGGGCCTCCTCGACGGGCGATAGCTGCTCGCGGGCGACGTTCTCGACGAGGCCGAGCAGCAGCGAGTCGCGGTCGTCGGCGTCGCGGACGACCGCGGGCACGGTGGGGATGCCGGCCTCGCGGGCGGCGCGCCAGCGGCGCTCGCCGGCGATCAGCTCGTAGCCGCCCCCGGGGCGCGGGCGCACGAGCACGGGCTGGATCAGACCCTGCGCACGGATCGACTCCGAGAGGCCGGTCACGGCCTCGCTGTCGAAGCGCTTGCGCGGCTGGCGCGGGTTCGGATGGATCGACTCGATCGGCAGGTTCGCCAGCTCGGGGCCGGCCGGGCCGCCGAGCAGCACCTCGAAGCCGCGGCCGAGCCCTCGGCGGGGCGGCTCAGCCGCGCTCGACAAGCTCCATCGCCACCTTCCAGTACGCGTCCGCACCGACGGAGCGCGGGTCGTGGTGGTGAGCAGGCAGTCCGAAGCTCGGCGCCTCGGCCAGGCGCACGGAGCGCGGCACCGTGGTGTCGAACACGACCGCTCCGAAGTGCTTGCGGACCTCCGTGCAAACCTCGGCGGAGAGCCGTGTGCGGCCGTCCACCATCGTCAGCAGCACGCCGCCGAGCGAGAGCTGCGGATTCAGCCGCAGCCGCACGAGGTCGACCGAGCGTACGAGCTGCGAGAGCCCCTCGAGCGCGTAGTACTCCGCCTGTACCGGCACGATCAGCCGGTCGGCGGCGGCCAGCGCATTCACCGTGAGCGGGCCTAGCGACGGCGGGCAGTCGAGGAAGACGTAGGTGTAGCCGTCCACGCCGGAGGCGAGCGCCTGCTTGAGATAGCGCTCGCCGTCGGGGCGCTGCGCCAGCTCGACGGCCGCGCCGGCCAGCTCGGGCCGCGAGGCGACGAGCGAGAGGTTGCGGAAGCGCGTCGGGCGGGCCACCTGGTCGAGCGGCATGCCGTCCAGCAGGTCATAGCTTGACACGGCGGCGCCCTTCTCGCCCAGGCCCGAGGTGGCGTTGGCCTGCGGGTCGAGGTCGATCACCAGCACGCTCTCACCCGCCTCCGCAAGACAGGCGGCGAGGTTAATCGCGGTCGTCGTCTTGCCGACACCGCCCTTCTGGTTCGCCACTGCGAAAACTCTGGTCGTCACCTGGAGAAGTCTACGCCAGGCCCCGGTCGGTCTAGGCGAGCGGCCGCTTGCGCGCGACGCCGGTGCGCCGGGGGAAGCCGGGCGGCGTCGGGCCGGTCTTGTGCAGCACCGCCAGCCCGGGCGGGCCGTCGACCAGCTCGCCGGCGAGCAGACCCGCGACCTTCGCGATCACGGCCGCGTCCGCCGACCGCCCGACGAACAGCACCGCCAGCCCGCCCGGCGCGACGAGCGGCAACAGCCACTCGACCGCGATCGGTGGCGGCGCCAGCGCCTTCGCCACGGCAACGGCGGCCCAGTCGGTCGCCTGCTCCTCGGAACGCCCCCACACCACCCGCAGGTTCGGCAGCTGCTCGGCCCAGCTCTCCAGGAACTGGCACTTGCGCCGCTCGGCCTCGATCACTACCACCTCGCGCCCTGGCAGCGCCACGGCGAGCGGGATGCCCACCGAGCCGCCGCCCGCACCGACGTCGGCCAGCGGGCCTTCCGGCGCGGCCTCCAGCAGCGGCACCAGCGTGAGCGCCTCCACGACGTGGCGCTCCCAGGCCAGCGCCGGATCGTCGATCGCGGTGAGCCCGGGCGTGGCGATCAGCTCCGCAAGCCACCGGCGGAGCAGACGCTCATCCACCGGCGGGACGGACGACGACGAAGCGGTTGGGCTCGCTGCCGTCGCTGCCGGTCTCGACGCGGTCGTCGTCCTTCAGGTGGAGGTGCACGACCTTGCGCTCGACCGACGTCATCGGCTCGAGCTCGACCGGCAGGCCTGTCGCCAGGGCCTCGGCGGCGGCGCGCTGAGCGATCGCGGCGAGCGCTTCGTGGCGGCGCTCGCGGTAGCCGGCGGCGTCGATGACGGCCTCCTTGCCGACCGCGTGGCGGTGCAGCACGGCGTTTGTCAGGTACTGCAGCGCGTCGATCGTCTGCCCGTGCTTGCCGATGAGCAGGCCGAGCTCGGCGCCGGAGCAGGTCGCGGTGATCGTCGCGTCGTCCTCCTCGATGTCGATGCGGAAGCTCGCGCCGATGGCTTCCTCGGTCAGCTCGAGCAGGTGCCGCATGAGCCCGGCAGCCTCCGACTCGGCGGGAGCCGGGTCACGCTCGGGCCTGGGCGCACGCGGCTCGGGGCCGGCCGGGCGCGTCCCCGCTGGCGCGACGGCGACAACCTTCGCCGGCTGCCTGCCGACGCCCAGCAGGCCACGCTCGCCCTCGCTGATCACCTGGAACTCGACGGTGGTGCGGTCGAGTCCAGGCAGGCGGCGCTCCAACTCGCGCAGCGCGAGCCACTTCGCCTCGCCCACCGTCTCACCCTCCACCTCGACGCGCAGCTCGTCAGCCATCGCTACCGTTTGGGCGGATTCTGCTTCTTGCGCTTAACCTTGCGCGGCCCGGCGGGCGGTGGCCCGGACGACTCGCGCTGCTTGGTCGCAGCGGCAGGCTTCCCGCCGCTGCCGAGAGCCTTCGCTCCGGGCTTTGCAGCGACCGCGGGCTGCGGGTCGGGCTTGCCGGGCGTGCGCGACGTCTTCTTCGGCGGGGCCGGCGTCTTGGGAACGAGCCGCCGGGTGATCAGGCCCTGGCCCGTCGTCCACAGGTTCGTCGTCACCCAGTAGATGACGAGGCCCTGCGGGAAATTGATGATCACCGCGATGAACACCACCGGCAGGAAGGTCATGATGTAGCGCTGCGTCTTGTCGGCGGTCGCGGACATCAGCCAGACCGACGTCACCTGGCTGCCCGCGTAGATCACGAGCAGGATCGGTCCCCAGCCGTGGCTGGCCTTCTCGGTGATGTTGAAGATCCCGAGCCAGTGCAGGTCGCCGAGGCTGGCGGCCTTCGCGGGGATCTTCGCGTCGTTGGCGAAGTGCCGGAGGACGTAGTAGAGCGAGAAGAAGATCGGCAGCTGCGGCAGCATCGGCAGGCAGGAGGCCGCCGGGTTGATCTTGTGCTCGGAGTAGAACTTCATCAACTCCTCGCGCTGCTTGGCCTTGTCATGCGAGTACTTCTTCTGGAGCTCCTTCAACTGCGGCGCGTACCGCTGCAGGTTCTGCATCGAGCGGATCTGCTTGACCGCGAGCGGCACGATCAGGATCCGGATGATCACCGTGAGCACGACGATCGACCAGGCCCAGGGCAGGCCGACGGTGCCATGCAGCCAGTCGAGAACGGCGCGCAAGGCGTGCTCGAGCGGCTTCAGCGGGTTCGAGAAGCCGACGATCAGCGCAAGCAGCCCGGTCACGCCGGCGCTCCCGAGCGCGCCCGGAACAGCCGCCGGTCGCAGACGTGGTCGACGCCGCCGTGACTCCAGGGGTTGCAGCGCAGGATGCGCCAGGCCGCCAGCAGCGTGCCGCGCACCAGGCCGAGCTCACGCACCGCGTCGAGCGCGTACTGCGAGCAGGTGGGGTGGTACTTGCAGCGATCGCCGTAGAGGGGCGACACCGTCAGCCGGTACGCGCGCAGGACCGCCAGGCCGGCGAGCGCGGGCAGCCGCCGTGCTGCGGTCATGCCGCCACCTTCTCGACAACCTCGCGCAGGCGGGTCTCGAGCCAGTCGTAGCCCTGCGCCTCGACCGCGTCGGGCAGTCCATCGCGCACGATCAGCACGTAGTCGTTCCCGTCCGGCACGGCCGGCAGGAGCGTCGTCCAGGCCTCGCGCAGCTGGCGCTTGACGCGGTTGCGCACCACGGCGCCGCCGACCTTGCGCGGAACGGCGATTCCCAGGCGGGCCTCATCGTCGGCATCGTCACGTTCGCGTGGGAACCAGTAGAGGACGAGAAAGCGGGTGGAGGCGGAGCGGCCGTGGCGATAGACGGCGTCGAAATCCCGCGAGCGGGAGAGTCGGTGCCGTCGCTGCACGGGGCCGCGGCGATCCGTCAGGCCGAGAGTCGCTTCCGACCCTTTTCGCGACGGCGCTTGAGGACGATGCGTCCGGCGCGGGTCGCCATGCGGGCCCGGAAGCCGTGCTTGCGCTTGCGGCGTCGGACGTTCGGCTGATAGGTGCGCTTCACAGGAAGGGTTCGTTCGTCAGGAGAGAAGTGGCACCGGTCGGGCGCCGAGGGCCAGTATAGACAAGCACGGCAGGTTTGGTTGTCCACAGCCGTCACAGCCCGCCGAGGGCACGGAAATCCCGCGGCGGGAGCGGGTCCGGACCAACCCCCTGCTTTGTTATCCCCACACTTCTCCACAGGTGTGGACGATTGCTCTATTTCGCTTATTTGCAGGGGTTTTTTCCACCACCGACAACCATTGAGTGGCCGTCCCTGGGGTGCTATGCTCGCCCTCCCCTTCGCTCCCCACCGTGGATCACCCCGCCTCCGACCATCCCGTCTCCGACCTCACGCCGGAGGCACTCTGGACCGAAGTGGCAACGCGGCTGCGGGGAGCGCTCAACGAGGCGACCTACCGCAGTTGGTTCGGCGAGGCCTGCGGCGTCGAGGTCACGGGTGACACGCTCGTGGTCGCCGTACCCAACGACTTCACCCGGGAGTGGATCGAGGGGCACTTCGCGGGCCTGATGCGCGCGGCATTGAGGGACGCGACCGGCACGGAGCGGTCGGTGCGCCTGGTCGTCTCGGACGGGGCGGACGAGCCGGTGGTGCGGCCGCAGGCCGACGCGCCACGCGCGCAGGTCGCCGGCATCAACCCCAAGTACACCTTCGACCTGTTCGTGATCGGCTCGTCGAACCGCTTCGCGCACGCGGCTGCGCTCGCCGTGGCCGAGGCGCCGGCGCAGGCGTACAACCCGCTCTTCATCTACGGCGGCACGGGGCTCGGCAAGACGCACCTGCTGCAGGCGATCGCGCACTACGTCAACGACCACTCGAATAACCTCTCGGTGCGTTACGTGACGAGCGAGACGTTCATGAACGACTTCATCAACTCGCTGCGCGACAAGCGCATCGAGGGCTTCAAGCAGCGCTACCGCACCTATGACGTGCTCCTCATCGACGACATCCAGTTCCTCGAGCACAAGGAGCGGATCCAGGAGGAGTTCTTCCACACGTTCAACAGCCTCTACGAGGCGGGCCGGCAGATCATCATCTCCTCCGACCGCCCGCCGCGCGAGATCGCGACCCTCGAGGAGAGACTGCGCTCGCGCTTTGAGTGGGGCCTGATCACCGACATCCAGCCACCCGACCTGGAGACGCGCATCGCGATCCTGCGCAAGAAGGTGAAGACCGACGGCATCGAGGTGCCCGACCAGCAGATCCTGACGTCGATCGCCAGCCGCGTCTCGTCGAACATCCGCGAGCTCGAGGGCGCGCTTACTCGCGTGGTGGCTTTCTCCTCGCTCACCGGCCGGCCGATGACTGTCGATCTGACCGAGGAGGTGCTCGACGCGGTGTTCCCGCAGGGCGGCATCGCCGAGATCACGATCTCCCGCATCCAGACCCTCGTCTCCGACCGCTTCGGCGTCACCACGACCGAGCTGTGCAGCGAGAAGCGCTCGCAGAACGTCGTCTACCCGCGCCAGGTCGCGATGTACCTCTCACGCGAGCTCACCGACTCGTCGCTGCCGAAGATCGGCAAGGAGTTCGGAGGCCGTGACCACACCACCGTGATCCACGCGACCTCGAAGATCGCCAAGCTGATTCGTGAGGATCGGTCTGTGTACAACCTTGTGCAAGAGCTGACCTCGCGCATCAAGCAGGTCACGTGATCTCCACAGCGCGGCTCTCGCCGCCGGTGGCGGCTGTGGGGGACGGGGATAACCTCTCTTGTCTGTCAACAGCCCCAAACGCCGATCAGGAGAGACTTTGCCGCCGTCGTCCCCACTGTCCACACTCTCTACTACTGCTTCTAAAGGTTTACTACTAATAATGGAAATAGACATCAGCACCTCTGGAGACCTCCGTGTGACGTGCTCACGGGACGAGCTGGCACAGAAGCTCGCCGTCGTCTCGCGCGGCGTCTCATCCCGGACCGCCGTGCAGATCCTCTCTGGGATCCTGCTGCGCAGCGAGGGTGGCCAGCTCCACCTGGCAGCCACCGACATGGAGCTGTCGCTCCGCGCCTCGTTGCCCGCTCAGGTCGAGAGCGAGGGGTCGGTCGTGGTGCCCGGCAAGTTACTCGTCGACCTGGTGCGCCAGCTTCCCGCAGCCGAGGTGCGCATCGAGCACGGTGCAGACGAGGGAGTGCTGCGCATCACCAGCGGAGCATCGGAGTCGAAGGTCAACACCTTCGCCGCCGACGACTTCCCCCGGCTGCCCGAGGTCGAGAACGTCCAGCTGCACGCGCTTTCGGCCGGCGCCGTCCTGGAGACGATCAACCGCGTTCGCCGCGCCGCTTCGCGTGACGAGTCGCGGCCGGTGCTGACCGGCATCCTCGTTCGCTTCGAGCCCGGCAAGCTCGTGATGGCCGCCACCGACTCATACCGGCTGTCGGTGAAGGAGACACCGCTCGAGCAGGAAGTGCCCGAGCTGGAGGCAATCGTGCCGGCGCGCGCCCTCGAGGAGCTGGCGCGGATCGCGGCCGGCGCCACGATGCTCGAGCTGGGCGTCCGCGAGAACCAGGTCATCTTCGGCGCCGATGGCATCTGGCTGACGACCCGCCGCATCGACGGGCAGTTCCCGAACTACCGGCAGCTGCTGCCGGAGGCCTTCGAACACGTCGTCACGGTCAACCGGCTCGAGCTGCTCGAGGTCGTGCGCCGCACGTCGGTGCTCGCCCAGCGCAACTCGCCGCTGCGGCTGCGCTTCGCCGAGGGGGAGCTCGTCGTCTCGGCGCAGACGCAGGATGTCGGTGAGTCGCGGGAATCGATGCCGATCTCGTTCAGCGGCGAGCCGTTGGAGATCGGCTTCAACGCGGAGTTCCTCCGCGACGGGATCGACT
The DNA here is from genome assembly GCA_025350775.1 of Actinomycetes bacterium. Lineage (GTDB taxonomy): Bacteria > Actinomycetota > Thermoleophilia > Gaiellales > Gaiellaceae > CANFDS01. The sequence goes on along the minus strand of JANXXF010000137.1, from coordinate 1,005 downwards.
CGGTCGAGGGCGAGGAGCTCAAGGTCAACCTCATCAGCCCGCTGCGACCAGGGCTGCTCCGCGGCACGCAGGGGGACTTCTCGTACCTGATCATGCCCATCCGCCTCGCGGGCTGATCGTCCAGGCCCTCTCGCTGCGGGAGGTCAGGTCGTACGAGCGGCTCGAGCTCGAGCTGCGCCCGGGCCTCGTGCTCGCCGTCGGCCCCAACGGGGCCGGCAAGACGAACCTGCTGGAGGCCGTGCACCTGGCCGCGCAGGGCTTCTCGCCGCGCACCCGGGCTGATGCGCAGATCGTCCGCTTCGGTGCTGCCGCCGCGCGCATCGCACTGCGCGGGAGCCGCGCCGGCGTCGGTTTCGAGGCCGAGGTGGTGATCCGGCCGGGCGAGGGCAAGCGGGCGAAGCTGAATGGCGTCGCCCTGCGCACCGCCGAGCAGCTGCGGGGCGAGCTGCCGACGCTCGTGTTCACGCCCGACCGGCTCGTCGTGGTCAAAGGCAGCCCGGCTGCGCGGCGTGCCTACTTCGACCGGTCGCTGGCGCGCCTGCTGCCCGGGCGGGCCGCGGTGCCAGTGGAGTACGCGGCGGCGGTCGGCCAGCGCAACGCGGCGCTGCGACGCGTTGCGGGCCGGCTGTCGACGGCCGAGGTGCTGGCGCCCTGGACTGTGCAGGTGGCGGAGCTTGGTGCCGCGCTCGTGGCGGCGCGCACCGAGGCGATTGCGGTGCTGCGGGAAGGTTTCGCGGCGAAGGCGGCCGCGCTCGGCCTGCCTGACGGGCGCCTTGCGTACACCGGCCGCGCGGTAACCGTCGAGGAGCTCGCAGCGCGCCTCTCGCGCGACCTCGAGCGTGGCAGCACGGGCACCGGTCCCCATCTCGACGATGTCGGCATCTTCTCGGGCGAGCGGGATTTGCGGAGCTTCGGCTCCCAGGGGGAGCAGCGATTGGCCGTGCTCGCGCTGCTGCTGGCGGAGGCCGAGGCGCTGGCGGCCCCCCCCCGCCGGCCCCCACCCCA
>JANXXF010000134.1 GCA_025350775.1 Actinomycetes bacterium | reverse complement strand
TCGGCGCCGGGTCGAGCTCCATCGTCGTCACCTCGAGGAGGGTGACGGTCCAGCCTGAGGTTTCAATCGAACCATGCATGATGCGGGGCACCATACGGGATTCGCAGGGCGGCGACGGCGGCTTCGAGCCGCGCGGTCAGCTCGTCGGCGGCCTCCAGTGTCGCAGGCCCCTCGGGCAGGAGCGGCTCGCCCACGATGATTCGCACCCGCGGCAGGCCGAGCTTGCGTGTCCGCGGCTGGAATGCCTGCTCGGTGTGCACGAGCGCGACGGGCACGAGCGGGCAGCCGGCCTCCAGCGCGAGCCGGGCCGCCCCACGCCGCCAGCGCCGGTCGCGGTACGGCAGGCAGGTGCCCTGCGGGAAGACGCCGAGCAGCTCGCCGCGCCCCAGCAGCTCGAGCGCGGCCCCGATCGCCTGGCCGTCGCTCTCGCCGCGCCGCACCGGGAACGCCGCGAAGCTCTCCATCACCTTGCCGAACCCCGGGAGCAGCTTCAGCTCCCACAGCTCCGCCTTGGCCATGTAGTGGACGATGCGCCGCGTCGCCAGCCCGAGGAAGAACGGGTCGAGCAGCGAGTCGTGGTTCGGCGCGAAGACCGCCGCGCCCGCCGGGATGCGCTCGGCACCCTCGATCTCGACGCGCCACAGCAGCCGATGCAGCGGGAACAGGAAGCCCTTGCCGATGGTGCGGTAGAGGATCGCCACGGTCAACGCGGCCGCTAGAGAGTCGCCCGCAGAGCGGGATAGCGGTGGAGGCCGTCGTTGAACGAGCGGCTGAGCACGAGCTGGACATCGCGCAGCGAGCGCGTGCGGAAGGCGGCCTCGCAGGACGCAAGATAGAACTCCCAGATCCGCACAAAGCGCTCGTCGTAGCCGAGTGCGCGCACCGCGTCGACGTTGGCGAGGAAGCGGTGCCGCCACTCCCTGAGCGTGTCGGCGTAGTGGACGCCGATCTCCTCCAGCCCGTGCACGTGCAGCTCCGACGAGCGCGTCGCAGCACGGGTGAGCGCGGTGAGCGAGGGCAGCAGCGAGCCGGGGAAGATGTAGCGCTGGATCCAGTCCTCGGTGCGGCGGTAGCGCTCGAAGCGGTGGTCGGGGATGGCGATCGTCTGGATGCACACGAGGCCGTTGGGCGCGAGCAGGCGGTCGATCGTGCGGAAGAAGGTGGGGAACTGCTTGAAGCCGATCGCCTCGAACATCTCGATCGACGCGACCTTGCTGAAGTTGCCCTCCAGCATGCGGTAGTCCTGGAAGAGGATCTCGACCCGGTCGGTGAGGCCGGCGGCGCGGACACGCTCCGTGGCGAGCGCGTGCTGCTGCTGCGAGATGGTGACGCCGGTGACGCGGCAGCCGGTGGTGGCCGCGGCATGGACGGCGAAGCTGCCCCAGCCGCAGCCGATCTCCAGCACGTGGTCGGCGGGGCCGAGCTGGAGCTTCGCGCAGATGCGGCGGAGCTTGTTCTGCTGCGCCTGCTCGAGCGTCTCGTCGGGCCGCTCCCAGACGGCGCAGGAGTACGTCATCGACTCGTCGAGGAAGAGCCGGTAGAGGTCGTTGCCGAGGTCGTAGTGGTAGCGGATGTGCGCGCGGGCGCGACGCAGCGTGTTGGACGACGGCAGGTGGGGGCGGCGGCGCTGGAACGCCATCCAGCGGGCGAGGCCCGGGCTGAGCCGGGCCGCCTCGATGTTGCGGAAGAGCAGCTCGCACAGGCCCGGCAGGTCGTCGGCGTGCCAGTCCCCGACCGCGTACGCCTCGCCCAGGCCCATCTTCCAGCTGCGCGCGATCCGCCGGAACAGGTCGTTGCTCGCCACCTCGAGCCGCACCGCCGGGCCGGGCCGCTCGCCCCCGAACGTGCGCTCGCTGCCGTCGGGCAGCTTCAGGCTCAGCGAGCCCTCCGTGAGCCAGGCCTCGAGGCCGGCCAGCAACGCCCGCTGGGCGAGAGCGCCTCCGAACACGCGGGGCGGTGGGATTTCGCGGAGGGACGTGCTCACGTCCGCGGCACGGTACCGTCGGGGGGCAGCGTCCCGCTCCACGGCACGAACGGCGGCTTGCGCCGGAACGGCGCCCCCTTCCACCACAGCTTCAGCGCCTGCCAGTGGATGCGCGCCATCACCTGCACCGGCAGCAGCGGGTAGCGCACGAGGATGCGGGCGAGCGCCGCCGCTGTCAGCTCCTCACGGGCCCCGACGAGCACCGTCCGCAACACGCGCTCGCCGTCCTCGAACACGTCGATGCGCGCCCAGGTGCGCTCGCCCACCGGCGGGTCGAAGCTGAAAACGTACTCCTGATCGAGCCCGAAGAACGGTGACACGTGCAGCCGCTTCGGTGCACGGTAGGCGAGCGGCGCCGGCGACGGCACGGCGTTGCCCGGGTGCAGCAGCGTCGGCAGAGTCTCGCCGAAGGTGTTGCTGATCTCGGCCACGACGCAGGCCGCTTCGTCCTCGCCGGCGCGGTAGATCGTGTAGAAGCTCACCGGGTTGAACACGTAGCCGAGCACGGCGAGGTTCGTCAGCAGCAGGACGCGCGGCGCCGGGCCGAGGGCGACGCCCTGCGCCTCCACCCAGTCGACGAGGCCCTGCTTGAGCGGGCTGAACAGGTGGTCGCGGCTGCGCAGGCCGAACGCGTTGAAGCGGTTCACCGCGAACAGCGGGAGGCGCCGCTCCAGCTCGTCGAGCTCGTCGAGGTCGAGCACGAAGAACTGCGCCGGGTAGCGGAACGCGTTGTGCGGCGTCGGCCTGACGTGCACGAGCTGCCCGGTGTAGATCGCCGAGCGGAGCGGGGCTGCCGCCGCGGCCGCCGCGGCCGCCGCCGTGCCCGTTGCCGCCGTCACCAGCGCGCCCCGAACGCCGCGGCCGCGCGAAGGCCGCTGACCAGGCCGTCTTCGTGGAAGCCGAAGCCCTGCCACGCGCCGGCGAACGCCGTGCGCCGCACGCCCTGCAGTGCCGGCAGCGCCTCCTGTGCGGCGAGGCTCGCGAAGGTGTACTGGGGGTGGGCGACAGTGAACCGGCGGATCACGGTGGCCGGGTCGACGGCGTCGCCGCGGTTGAGCGTCACCTGGTACTGGCGGGTCGCGTCGAGCCGCTGCAGGCGGTTCATCCAGTAGGTCAGCGTGGGGCGGCCCGTGGGGCTGCGGCAGTCGTCGAGGTGGTAGTTCCAGGCGGCGCGCGCGGCCCGGGTGCGCGGCAGCAGCCGCTCGTCGGTGTGGAGGACGGTCTCGTTGACGGTGGCGCCGAAGGCGCCGAGCAGCCGGCGCTCCTCGTCGGACGGGTCGGCGAGCAGCGACAGGGCGTCCGCGCCGTGCACCGCGACGACCACGCCGTCGAAGCTGCGCGCGTCGCCGCTCGCCAGGCGCACCTCGACGGCAGCAGCGCCGCGGGCGATCGAGGTTACGCCGGCGCCGACGTGCAGCCGGTCGCGCCCGATGCGGTCGAGGATCGCCTCGACGTAGGTGGAGGAGCCTCCCACCACGGTGCGCCACGGGAAGCGCCTGAAGCCGAGCATGCCGTGGTTGTCGAAGAAGCGCAGCGCGTACGCCGCCGGGAAGTCGAGGGTGCGCTCCGGCGCGGTCGACCAGATGGCCGCGGTCAGCGGCACCAGGAAGTGGTCGCGGAACGAGCGCGAGTAGCGGCCCTCCTCGACGTACGCCGCCAGCGTCTTCCCGTCCGCGTCGCCAAGCGCCAGCTGCCCGCGCGCCTCCCGCAGGAAGCGCACGACGTCGCGCACCATCCGCACGAACGACGGCCGCAGCAGGTTCCCCGGCTGCGCGAAGGGCCGCTGCCCCGACCACTCGACGCCGCAGCGGGCGCAGCTCACCGAGAACGACATCTCGCTCTCCTGCGTCGCCACACCCAGCTCGCCGAACAGCCGCACGAGGTTGGGGTAGTTGCGCTCGTTGTGGACGATGAAGCCGGTGTCGACGCCGAAGGCGCGGCCTGCCTCCTCGACGGTGACGGTGTGCGTGTGGCCGCCCGCGCGCGGCTCGCGCTCGAACAGCTCGACCGTGTGGCCGGCGCGGGCGAGCACGTAGGCCGCGCTCAGCCCGGAGATCCCCGTCCCTGCCACTGCGAAGCGCATCACCCGCTATTCGACCAGTTGCGCCGGTTGGTTGTCCAATAGCTGTCCATCTCGCTGGAGGATATGGCCCCTCGCGGCTCTCTGCCACGGAAGCGCGGTGTCAATTCACTGTTTCGACAACGTCTCATGTCAGATATCTTGAAGTTTCTAACGGCATTCTAACTACCACATGAGATATAAAACAATCAACAATACTCTACTTCTACTATAACTCACTTTTGATACTCTAAATCGTCCAACACCGATCAAAAGCTCAGAAGAGAGTTATTGTGAAGATCACCCGGGAGCTCACCGACACGGCCGTCCTGATCGAGCTCGGCGCACGCCTCGAGCGAGCGCGCCTCGATCGCAACATCTCGCAGGAGGGGCTCGCCACGGAGGCCGGCGTCTCGCGCATGACCGTCGTCCGGGCCGAGGCCGGGGCACCGGTCAAGACAACCATGCTCGTCCGCTTGCTCCGCGCCCTCGCCCTCGCCGACCGCCTCGACCTGCTCGTGCCGGAGGCCGTGCCCGGGCCGCTCGAGCTCCTCGAACAGCGAGGCAAGCCCCGGCAGCGAGCCGGATCCGCTGCGCGCAGGGCCGCAGAGCGCGACACGACGACCGGACGCTGGGAGTGGGGCGACGAGCCTGCGGCGAGCCCTGACGGATGACGCTCGCCGAGGTGCGGCTGTGGGGGACGCGGATCGGCGCCGTCGCCTCGACGCCGGAGTCGCCGACGGCAGCCTTCCAGTACGACACGGCATTCCTGCGCAGCGGCATCGAGGTCGCACCGCTGACGATGCCGCTGCGCGCCGAGCCCTACACCTTTCCCGCGCTCGCACCGGCGACGTTTCACAGTCTTCCCGGCCTGCTCGCCGACTCCCTCCCCGACCGCTTCGGCACTGCCCTGATCGACTCCTGGCTGGCGCGCCAGGGCCGGGCACCCGAGTCGTTCACTGCCGTGATGCGCCTCTGCTACATCGGCACCCGCGGGCTCGGAGCGCTGGAGTATGCGCCGGCCACCGGGCCCAGGCCGAGGAAAAGCGAGCGCATCCACGTCGACGAGCTCGTGGCTCTTGCCTCGGAGATCCTGACGCAGCGCCACGGGCTCGCCACATCGCTGAGCGAGCCGGCACGCGAGCGGGCGCTCAGGGAGATCCTGGTGGTCGGCACGTCGGCGGGCGGCGCGCGCGCGAAGGCGGTGATCGCCTGGAACCCGGCCACAAACGAGGTGCGGTCGGGCCAGGTCGCCGCGGATCCGGGCTTCGAGCACTGGCTGCTGAAGTTCGACGGCGTGCGCGGCAACAAGGACAAGGAGCTGGACGACCCGCAGGGCTACGGCTCGATCGAGTACGCCTACTCCCTGATGGCACGGCAGGCAGGCATCACCATGGCGCCCTGCCGGATCCTGGAGGAGGGTGACCGCCGCCACTTCATGACGCGCCGCTTCGACCGCCTGCCGAACGGCGAGAAGCTCCACATGCAGACGCTCGGAGCGCTGGCGCACTTCGACTACAACCAGGCCGGCGCCCACTCCTACGAGCAGGCGCTGATCGTCATCCGCAGGCTCGGGCTCGACATGGCGACGGTCGAGGAGCAGTTCCGGCGGATGGTCTTCAACGTCGTGGCCCGCAACCAGGACGACCACGTGAAGAACATCGCCTTCCTGATGGATCGCCTGGGCCGCTGGACGCTCTCCCCGGCCTTCGACGTGATCTACTCCTACGCGCCGGCCGGCAGCTGGACGAGCAGCCACCAGCTGTCCGTCAACGGCAAGCGCGACGGCTTCCGGCGCGACGATCTCCGCGCCGTGGCCGCCGTCGGCTCGATGTCCCGCACGCGCACCGAGTCGGTGATCGACGACGTCCTCGCCGCCGTGCGCGACTGGCCACGCCATGCAGCAGCCGGCGGCGTCACGGAGGACCAGGCGGCCCGGATCGCGGCGACGCACCGGCTCGACCTGCGCTGAGCCTGGATCCACCGTTTTTCGTGATCGCGGGGCATTCGTCCGGGCTGTCAGGACGCGCTGGGACCGTACGGGGCGGGCCGGTGGCCCGTTGCGGAGGCTCCAGCGCGGAGCGCAGCGGCAGGGTGCAGGCCCCCGCCGCCGTAGGCGGGGGCCGAAACCCCGCCGGGGAGCAGCCTGGCAGTCTGGACGAGCTGCAACGCCCGCGAGAAACGGTGGATCCAGGCTGAGCCGCCTCCCCGGCCGGTCGCGGATCGCCCCCGTACACTTGGCCGCCGATGACCCAGACCGCCGAGCCACCCTTCTCCCCCGACCTGGACGCGCTGCTGGAGCCCGAGCCCGTCACCGGGCACGGCGCAGCCGCCGACCCCGAGGCGCTCGTCCGCACCGTCCGCGACCGCACGAGCCTGCCCAGCCAGCTCGCCGGGATCGTCGCCGTGGTCGTGCCGCCCGTCGGCATCGTGGCGGCGATGGGCCTGCTCTGGGACACCGGCTTCCAGCCGGTCGACCTCGTGACGATGCTCGTGCTGTACGTCCTCTGCGGCCTCGGCATCACGGTGGGCTGGCACCGCTACTTCAGCCACAAGAGCTTCGAGACCAGCACGGTGCTGCGTGCCGTGCTGGCGATTCTCGGCTCGATGGCGATGCAGGGGCCGCTCACGCAGTGGGTGACCGACCACCGCAAGCACCACGCCTTCAGCGACGAGGAGGGCGACCCACACTCGCCGCACGCCGGCTTCGGCGACACGCTGCTCGGCCGCGTCCTCGGCCTGTGGCACTCGCACATGGGCTGGCTCTTCTCGACCAAGGGACTCGAGCGCGGCTGGCACTACGGGCGCGACCTCTACGAGGACCGGCTGATCCGCTGGATCGACCGGCTCTACCTGGTGTGGGTCGTCGCGACCGTCGGCATCCCGTTCCTGATCGGGTATTTGGTGGGCGGCACCGCGATGCGCGGCGTCGAGACCATGGTGTGGGCCGGCCTGGTGCGCATCTTTCTCTTCCAGCACGTCACGTTCTCGATCAACTCGGTGTGCCACCTGTGGGGCCGCAGGCCGTTCCGGACGCGTGACGAGAGCCGCGACGTCTGGCTGCTGGCGCTGCCGTCGTTCGGCGAGTCTTGGCACAACGGGCACCACGCGTTTCCCGCCTCGGCGGTGCACGGCCTCGCCGGGAAGCAGGTCGACCTGTCGGCGCTGACGATCCGCGGCCTGGAGCAGGCCGGGCTCGTATGGGACGTGCGCCGGCCGGGCAGCGAGCAGGTCGAACGGCGGCGCGCCACCGCCGGCAGCTGAGCGGGCGCGGGGCGCCGCAGCGGCCGGCACCAGCATGGCGGCGGCCGCACCACCATGACGGCGGTCAGGCGACGCTGCGGAAGCGCTCGAGCTCGCCAGCGACGAAGGCGAGCCAGGCGGCGGACTGTGGCAGCGCGACCGGAGCTCCCCACGGGGCACGCAGCGCGACCGCGTGAAGGCTGCCGGGGATGAGGGCGTAGTCGGTCTCGACGCCGATCGCGCGGGCCCGCTCGGTGCCCTCGCGGGAGCTCTTCGGGTGGACGCCCGGCACGCCGGGCAGGTAGCGGTCGAGAGCGCCGTGGCGGACGGCGAGGCGCCGGCCGAGCAGGCTCTCCACCGGAAGCTGGCGCGGCAGCCACGGCGCGAGGCCGATCACCGTCGTCACCGCCGGGTGCGCGGCGACGCCGAGCGACACCGCGCCACCCATCGAGAACCCGAGCAGCGCGCAGCGGCGGGCACCGCCGGCGACCGCAGCGTCGAGCGCGGCGCGCGCGTCGTCGGTGCAAGACGGCAGGTGCCTCCACGACCGTACCCGGTAGCGCACCTCGGTGAACGCGACGTCGCTGAAGCGCGGCGCCAGCCGGTCGATCAGCCACTCCAGCGTCGCGCTCCAGGTGCCGGGCACCGCGCGGCCCTGGCCGCCGTTGACGCAGATGACGGCGAGCGCAGCGCCGGCGTTCGTGACGCGCGCCTCCGCGCCGCTCGCCAGCGGGAACGGGGCGCCCCGGACGGCAGCCCCCTTGCCCGCGCCCGCACCGGCGGCGACTCCCGGGGCGCCGCTCACGCGCCCGCGCCGAGCCGCTGCGCCCGGTAGGCGCGCGCTGCCGCGACGAGCCCCTCGAAGAGCCGCATGTCCTCCCCCGCCTCCGGATGCCACAGCACCCCCAGGGCGAACCGCCGCCGCGTGTCCTCGATGCCCTCGACCGTCCCGTCGTCGGCCCAGGCGAACGCGGTGAGCCCGTCGCCGAGGCGGTCCGGCGACTGATGGTGATGCGAGCGGACGTGGGCGCGCTCGCCGAGCAGCGCCCCGGCGCGCGAGGCGGGGTCGAGCCGCACCTCGTGGCCGCCGAACACCGTCGGCACCTGCTTGTGCTCCTCGTGGCCGACGAGATCGGGCAGATGCTGGTGCAGGTCGCCGCCGCGCACGACGTTGAGCAGCTGCATGCCGCGGCAGATCGCGAGCGTCGGGATGTCGCGGGCAAGGGCACCTTCGAGCAGCGGCAGCTCGGCGTCGTCGCGCCAGCTGCGGACGTTCTTCGTCTGCGGGTGCGGATCGGCGCCGTAGCGCTCGGGGCCGATGTCGGAGCCGCCGGAGAAGACGATCCCGTCGAGTGAGCCGAGGGTCTCGTCGACGCCTTCGGGCATCGGCGGAACGATTACCGGGCGGCCGCCGGCGCGCTGGATCGCCTCGACGTACGTCATCGGGGCAAGGGCCACCTCGTTCTCCCAGACGAGCCACTTCGCCTGCTCGATGTAGGAGGTGATGCCGATCACGGGGCGCATGCCGTTGCGAAGGCTACTCTCGGGGCATGACCCTGGAGCGCAGTCGCGGTCGCCGCCACGCCCACCCCTCGGGCCGCCGGCCCCGGCGCCGTGCCGGGAGCCCGGCCGCACGGTCGGTCGCACGTACGGCTGCCCTCGCCACCGTCGCGCTGGCTCTCGCGCTCCTCGCAGCCGGCTGCCTCGGCGGATCGAGCAACACGACGACCACGACGACGACCGCCGAGCCCGCCACGACCTCGGCGCCGCCGGCGACCACGACCGCCCCTGCGGCCACCCGCACGGTGCGGATCTACGTCGTTCGCGACGGTAAGCTCGTCGCCGAGGGCCGCGAGGTGCCCGCCGGGCCGGCCGTCGGCAGCGAGGCGCTGAAGGCGCTGCTCGGCGCCCGGGCCTTCGACCTGACGATCGTCGGCGGCGTCGCCACTGTGACCGGGCTCGGTACGCTCTCGCACGAGGGCCAGGCCGAGATCGTCGCGACGCTCACCCAGTTCCCCACGGTGCAGGCAGTGGAGCTCGACGGCAAGCGCCTGACCCGCCTCGACATCGAGGACGTCACCCCGCAGATCCTCGTCGAGTCGCCGCTGCCGGACGCGCTCGTGGCGAGCCCCTTCCGCGTCACCGGCACTGCCAACACGTTCGAGGCGAGCCTCTTCGTGGACATACTCGACCGTGACGGCAACACCCTCTCGCACAAGCTCGTCACCGCCACGAGCGGCAGCGGGACGCGCGGAACGTTCGACGCGGAGGTCAGCTTCGACAGCGCCGACAGCCAGCCCGGCACGCTGTACGCCTACGAGTCGAGCGCCGAGGACGGCCGCCCGATCCACGAGGTACGCGTGCCGCTGACGCTGCTGCCTTAGAGGGCGAGCGGTCAGACGACGGGCGCCACGCTGACCTCGCCGCTCTCGACGAGCCGTCGTACCCCTGCGACCTCGACGGCCAGCGCCCCCGACGCAGCGATCCCGAGTGCCGTCGCCGCGGCGCCGTCCACCAGCACCGCCCGGCCGGCGAGGAAGTCGCGCTGCGCAAGCTCGTCGTGCAGCGCCGCGAGGCCGCCGGCGCACCACGCGTCGTAGGTCGCCTCCAGCTGCCACAGCAGCTCCGCGAGCAGCGGCGCCCGCGCCTGCTCGCGCCCGGTGGCGAGCCTTAGCGACGTCGGCGGGTAGTGCGGCGTCGGCGGGAAGTCGCCGGCCTCCTGGTTCACGTTGAGGCCGATGCCGAGGACGACGACGCCGTCGCGGGCCTCGGCGAGGATGCCGCACACCTTGCGGCCGTCCAGCAGCACGTCGTTAGGCCACTTGATGCGCGGGGCGAGTGCAGGGGCCGCCGCCTCCAGGGCGCGCGCCACCGCCACGCCGGCGGCGATCGAGATCTGCGGCGTGCGCCGCCCGGCCGGCGGCCGCAGGACGATCGAGCAGAGGATCGCGCGGCCGGGTGGCGCCTCCCACACCCGGCCGAGGCGGCCACGGCCCGCTGTCTGCTCCTCCGTGACGGCGACCGCGCCCTCGGGCAGCGACCCGTCCAGCAGCAGCTGCGTCGACGTGCACGTCTCCCGCCAGAGGTACGGCCGGCCGAAGCGGCCGCGCAGGAGCGGCTCGACGGCGGCCGCGTCGAGCGTGCCTGCAGCGGCGGGGTCGAGCCTTCCGCCAGCGGCAGCGTCGCTCATCGGATCAGCTCGACCTGGACGCCCAAATCGGCCCGCGCCATGGCGCGGTCGGTAGTGAGCACGACGCGGCCCGTGCGCCGGCCGAGGGCCAGGCACGCGCGGTCGGCGAGCGAGAGGCCGAGGCGCCGGGACGCCGGCGCCAGCTCGCCGACGGCGCGCGCATCCTCCAGCGTGAACGGCTCGACTGCGAGACCGAACCCGATCAGCCTCGTGCAGATGCGACGGGCATCGTGCCCCTCGAGCGCGAGCTTCCCGGCAACCTCGGCGAAGTTGAGCGCGCTGATCATCGCTCCGTCCAGCACGCTGCGAACCCGGTCGGTGCCGAGCTCGCGCTTCGCGTACGCGAGCACTGCCGACGCATCGAGCACAACCGCGCCTATGGCTTGACCGCCGCCTCGTCCGCTCGCCGCCACTCCCGCTCGGCCTCCTCTCGCCGCTCGGCGACGAACTCGTCAACCGTCCAGGCTGCGCCGGCAAGCTCGGCCCAGAGCTCCTCCTCCATGGCCTCGCGCCGGCCCAGGGAGAGAGTCCCGTTCTCGACCCAGGCGACGAGATCGTCCTCGCCGGTGATGCCGACTTCCTTCCGCAGCTCTGCGGGAATGACGAGCCTGCCCTGCTTGCTGATCCTCACGCGAACCATCTTCCCAGACATGGTACGCAGGATATGGCACGTTTGACAATCGTGCCACTTCAGGATATGCGTGCCACGGGCATGGCCGCCTGCCGGCCGCCGCCGCCGCCGTAACGCGCTAGGCCACGACAGCGTGCCCGCGCGCCGCGCCGGCATGTACGGCCACCGGCGTCACCGCCACCGCCACCACCTTGTACTCCGGGCAGCTGGTGTTGATGTCGGCCGACTGGCCGATCAGCAGGTTCGTGCGCACCTCGGGGAAGTGGAACGCCGTGAACACATGCCCCGCCTCGATGCGGTCGGTGACGTGCGCGCCCAGCTGGATGCTGCCGTTGCGCGAGCGCACCTCGACGAGGGCGCCGTCGGCGATGCCGTGGGCAGCTGCGTCGTCGGGGTGGATCTCCAGCACGTCGTGCGAGAGCAGCTCGAGGTTGCCGGTGCGCCGGGTCATCGTGCCGACGTTGTAGTGCTCGAGCCGGCGGCCGGTGACGAGGATCAGCGGGTACTGCTCGCTCGCCTCGTCGCCCGGCGGCTTGAACGGGAGCGCGGCGAGTCGCCCCTTCCCGCCAGGCAGGGCGAAGCTCTCGGCGTAGAGCATGGGCGTGTCGGTGCCGTCGGCGGCGACCGGCCACTGCAGCCCGCCGCGGCCGATCCGCTCGTAGGTGACGCCGGCGAAGGCCGGCGTGAGCGCGCCGATCTCGAGCATCACGTCCTCAGGCCCCCTGTAGGGGAGCGGGTGCCCGAGGCGCTCGGAGACGAGCGAGAAGATCTCGAGGTCGGTCTTCGCCGAGCCGGGCGGCGCGGCGGCTGCCTGCACCAGCTGGATGCGCCGCTCGGCGTTCGTGAACGTCCCGGTCTTCTCCAGAAACGACGCCGCGGGCAGCAGGACGTGCGCCTCGCGTGAGGTCAGGTTCTCGAAGATGTCCTGGACGACGAGGAACTCGAGATTGGCGAGCGCCGCCTCGACCTTCGCCGAGTCGGGGTCGGACTGGCCGATGTCGTAGCCGCAGATCCACATCGCCTTGAGCTTCCCCGCGAGGGCGGCGTCGATCATCTCGGGCAGCTTGAGGCCACGCTCGCGGCGCAGCGGCACGCCCCAGCGCTCCTCGAACAGGCGCGCCGTGGCGTCGTCCCCGACGGAGCGGTACGTCGAGTACGTGTCGGGCAGCGCACCGACGTCGGAGACGCCCTGGACGTTGTTCTGGCCGCGCATCGGCAGCAGCGCGCAGCCGGCCCGGCCGATCTTCCCGGTCAGCAGGGCGAGGTTGCAGAGCATCTGCACGCACTCGGAGCCGTACAGCTGCTCGGTGACGCCGAGGCCCCACGCGATCGAGCCGGTGCGCGCCTCGCCGTAGATGTGCGCGGCGCGGACGACATCGGCGGCCGGGACGCCGGTGAGCTCCTCGGTGACGTCCGGCGTGAGGTAGGCGACGAGATCGGCGAGGCCCTCGAAGCCCTCGACGCGGCTGCGCACGAACTCACGGTCGACGAGGCCGTCGCGAATCAGCACGTGCGTCAGGCCGTTGAGGAACGCCGCGTTGGTGCCCGGCCGCAGCCCGCAGTGCAGGGCGCCGACGTCGCTGAGGTCGTTGCGGCGCGGGTCGACCGTGATGATCTTCGCGCCGGCCAGCGCCGCCTGCTTCATGCGCGCCCCGGCCACCGGATGGGCGGCCGTCGCGTTGGAGCCGACGATCAGCAGGACATCGGCGTGCTCGATGTCGTCGAAGGAGCCGGAGCAGCCGCTGAGGCCGACCGACTTGCGCAGGCCGAACGACGTGGGCGAGTGGCAGACCCGCGAGCAGTTGTCGATGTTGTGCGTGCCGATCGCGGCCCGCATGACGCGCTGCATCGCCCAGGCGTCCTCGTTGGTGCCGCGCGCCGAGGCCAGGCCGGCGATCGCGTCGGGGCCGTGCTCGGCCTTGATCCGCTGGAACTCGGAGGCGACGCGGTCGAGCGCCTCGTCCCAGGAGGCGAGCCGCAAGGTGCCGTGCTCGCGCACGAACGGCGCGGTGAGCCGGTCGCGGGAGCGCGTGAACTGGTGCGCGAAGCGGCCCTTGAGGCACGTGTGCCCCCGGTTGGCCGGGCCATCCAGGGCGGGGCTGATCGAGACGATGTGCCCGCCGTGCTGGTGTGCCTCCAAGCGGCAGCCGACGCCGCAGTAGCCGCACGTCGTCGTGGTGGTGACGTCGAAACGGGGGTCACGGGTCATCGCGTCTCCTCCAGCTCGACCAGGAACCGCTCGGTGATGGCATCGGTCGGGCAGGTGTCGGCGCAGGCTCCGCACGACACGCACGACGACTCGGCAAAGCCGTGGCCGAGGCCCGCGGTGACGTTCGCGTGGAAGCCGCGCCCGGTGGCGGTGAGCGCGAACGCGCCCTGCACCTCGTCACAGGCACGGACGCAGCGGCCGCACGAGATGCACAGCTCGTGCTGGAAGGCGAGGTACGGGTGGCGATGGTCGTGCGACTGCTCGTGGACGGCGCCGGCCCAGCGCTGCGCGGCAGGCCCGCCGGTGGCGTCGAGGCCGAGGCGCGCGGCGACCTGCGCCAGCTCGGTGTGCGCGGCGGGCGGCGCCGGCAGCTCGGAGAGGACGAGCTCGACCACGTTGCGCGCGATGCGGCCGGCCAGCGCGTCCTGCGTGTGGACGACCATCCCTTCGCGGCAGTGGGTGGTGCACGAGGCGACCGGCCCGCGTGCGCCCTCGACCCCCACGAGGCACACGCGACAGGCGCCGAACGGGGCCAGGCGGTCGTCGAAGCAGAGCGTCGGCACCCACAGCCCGGCCGAACGGGCGGCCTCGAGCACGGTGGTGCCGGGCGGCACCTCGAGGGCGACGCCGTCAACGGTGAGCCGCACACCCGCCGCCGCCCCTGTCGCCGTCGCCGCACCGGCGCCTGCCCTTGCTGCCGCTGCCGCGCTCACGCGACTCCCAATTCCTGCGGCCAGTGCCGGATCAGGCTGCGGATCGGGGCGGGCATACCGCCGCCGTGGGCGCAGAGGCTCGCGACCTCCAGGGTCTCGAGCAGCTCCTCCAGCTGCGCGCGGTCGACCGGCGCGTCACCCTCGACCAGCTCCCAGGCGCGGGTCAGGCCGATGCGGCAGGGGAAGCACTTGCCGCAGCTCTCGTGCGCGCCGAAGCGCAGCAGGTGCCGGGCCAGGGCACGCATGTCGGTCGTCTCGTCGAAGGCGACGATGCCGCCGTGGCCGAGCATGCAGCCCTCGGCGGCCAGAGCGTCGAAGTCGAACGCCGTGTCGAGCAGCGCGCCCGGCAGGATTCCGCCCAACGGCCCGCCGATCTGCAGCGCCTTGATCGTGTGCCCGTCGCGCAGCCCACCACCGAGGCCGTCGCAGATGGAACGCAGGGTGACGCCGAAGCGCACCTCGTAGACGCCAGGCCGCGCGAAGCGCTCGTTCAGGCAGATCAGCTTCGAGCCGGGCGTCGCGCCCGGGCTGATGGCCGCGTACGCAGCGGCGCCGTGCCGGGCGATGAAGGGGACGTTGCAGAGCGTCTCGACGTTGTTGACCACCGTCGGCAGGCCGCGGTAGCCCTTCTCCGCCGGGAACGGTGGCCGCGCCGACACCGTGCCGCGCAGGCCCTGGAGCGAGGCGAGCAGCGCCGTCTCCTCGCCCACCACGTACGAGCCGGCGCCCTCGCGCACCTCGACGTGGAAGCTGAAGCCGCTGCCCAGGATGTCGTCGCCCAGCTCCCCGGCGGCGACGGCACGGGCGATCGCGGCGTCCAGCGCGGGCTTCGCGCGCGGGTACTCCGAGCGCGTGTAGACAAAGCCGCGCGCGGCACCGACCGCGTAGCCGGCAAGCGTCATGCCCTCGAGCAGAAGCGCCGGGTTCTTCTCCATCAGATACTTGTCGATGTACGAGCCGGGGTCGCCCTCGTCGCCGTTGACGACGATGAACTTCTCGGTCGGCGGGGCGGGGTTGCGTGCGACGAACTCCCACTTCTGGCCGGCGGGGAAGCCGGCGCCGCCGCGGCCGCGCAGGGTCGCGCCACGCACCTCGACCAGGAGCTGCTCCGGCGTCAACGTCGCGAGCGCGTGGCGCAGGCCCGAGCAGTCGCCGGGGCGGATCAGGATCGGCTCGTCCAGCGTGGACTCCCACTCGGGCTCGACCGCCTGGTGCGGCGCGCCGGCGAGTATGCGCTCGAGCGCGCCTGGGCCGGCAGCGACGGTGTCGCCGTCGCGAAACGCAGGGCCGGCATGACAGAAGCCCAGGCAGACGGTCTCGGCGAGCGAGACGGCGCCGTCCGCGCTGCGGCAGCCCAGGCCGACGCCGAGGCCGGCCTCGGCTGCGCCCACGTGAGCGTCGCTGCCCGTTGCCGCCCAGCAGGCGGTGCCGGTGCACACGCGCACGTGCCGGCGCCCGCGCGGCTGGGTGAGGTCGTCGTAGTAGGTTGAGACGCCGTGCGTTGCCGCCTCGGGGAGCCCCGTGAGCGCGGCGGCGCGGCGGCGGTCGGCGTCGGTGACCTCGCCGTGGTCGGCGACGGCCTGCTTGAGCACGTCGATGACGGTCTGGGTCGGGCGTCCGCCGTCGAAGCGGGTCAGCAGCTGAATCAGGTTCGTGGACACGGCTCACTACTGACATTACCCGGCGAGCACGGGCAGGGCAGTGCGCACCTCCCCCAAGGAATCACCCAGGGGTTGCCTGGCGTTTACGAGGCCTTAACGCGGGGTACCTAGCCTGAAGTCGTGCGCATTCCGTCCCGCCTCCCCATCGTCGTCCTGACCGTAGCGGCAATCGCCGCTGCCGCCGTGCTGAGCGTCGGCATGGCGAGTGGCGGCTCGCAGAGCGCACCGCAGCAGCCGCGCCGCCTGCTGATCGGCTTCCAGGACGACCCGGCCTTCCGCTGGGAGCCCGACCGCTCGGCGATGCTCGACCGCGCCGCCGCAGCCAACGCGCGCATCGTGCGCACCTTCGTCGACTGGTCGCGCACCGCGCCGACCCGTCCGGTACACGGCGCCGACCCATTCGACCCGGCGTACCGGCTGGACGACGTCGACGAGCTCGTTCGCGGTACGCAGCTCCGCGGCATCACCGTCCTGATCACGATCTGGGGCACCCCGGGTTGGGCGAACAGGAACGCCGGCCCGAACCGGCTGCCGACCCACCTGGCCGACCTCCGGCAGTTTGCCGCCGCGATTGCTGCGCGCTACTCGGGCCGCTACCCGGGCTATCCGCTCGTCCGGCACTGGTCGGTGTGGAACGAGCCGAATCTCCAGCAGTTCCTCGCGCCGCAGTTCGACGACAGCGGTGCCATCGTCTCGCCGGGGCTCTACGCGAAGCTCTACCGGGCCGCCTTCGCCGGCATCAAGGCGAGCAACCCCTCGGCGCTGGTCGCCATCGGTGAGACGTCGCCGCTCGGCCGCGACCATGTCTACCTCGGCCCGAGCCAGCAGACGACCTCGCCGGGCACCTTCGCTCGGCTGCTCTCGCTGCAGCGGCCGCGCCTCAGCTTCGATGCGTGGGCGCATCACCCGTATCCGACGAGCCTCGGCCTGCCGCCGACGCAGAAGGTGCGCTGGCCGAACGTGTCGCTCGCGGCGCTGCCGCGCTTCCAGGCTGCCCTCGACAGCTGGTTCGGACGTAAGGACACGGCGATCTGGATCACCGAGTACGCGTACCAGACCCGTCGCCCGCAGGTGTTCGGGGTGACGGCAGCGCAGCAGGCCGCGTACAGCGTGCAGGCGCTGCGGCTGGCCGCCGCCGAGCCGCACGTGCAGATGTTCATCTGGTTCGTGCTCCGCGACTCCGTGCAGACGCCGTGGCGCTCCGGCCTCTTTGACCTGGCCGGGAAGGCGAAGCCTGCCCTCGCACGGTTCACGGCGGCGGCGGCGGCGCTAGATGCCTCGAATTTCGTCCTGAAGGCCGCGCCGGGCCGCCGGGCCGTGAAGCTGCCCGTCGACGTCCTCCGGCTCGTCGGCCGCAATGGCGCCGGCACCGCGGTCGGCATCACCTGGCGCGCCTACCTCGG
The DNA here is from genome assembly GCA_025350775.1 of Actinomycetes bacterium. GTDB lineage: Bacteria > Actinomycetota > Thermoleophilia > Gaiellales > Gaiellaceae > CANFDS01. Next base: position 3,968 of record JANXXF010000134.1, on the reverse strand, counting down.
CACTCACCTCGTCGCGGTCAACCAGGCCCGGCTCGCGCTCCCGCTCTCGGGACGCCTGCTGCTGCCCGTCGCGTTCGAGCGGGCGCAGGGGGCCACGTACCGCGTCGCCGTGACCGTCAATGACATCCACGGGCAGACGGTCGATCGCACGCTGCAGATCGTGACCGGCTAGCGCGTCCCCTCGACCTCGGCCAGCCGTCGCTCGAGAAATGACCGCTCGGGGCCGTCTGCTGGCGCAAGCGCCAGCGCTTCCCGGTAGGCGGCTCCGGCCTCGTCGGCGCGGCCCAGCCGGCGCAGCAGGTCGGCGCGGGCGGCGGGCAGCAGGTGGTAGCCGGGCAGCTCGAGCCGGTCGAGCAGCGCGAGTCCCGCCGCCGGCCCGTCGGCCATCGCCACGGCAACGGCGCGGTTCAGCTCCACCACCGGCGAGCCGGTCAGCTGGGCGAGCCGGTCGTAGAGCGTGGCGATCTGCGGCCAGTCGGTCGCCGCCTCGGTGTGGAGCGCGGCGATCGCCGCCTGCAGCTGGTACGGCCCCGGCCTACGCAGAGCCATTGCCCGCGCCAACGCCTCCTTGCCGGCGCCGATCAGGCGCGCGTCCCACAGCGACCGGTCCTGCTCGGCGAGCAGCACGAGCGAGCCGTCGGCCGCAACGCGCGACGCGGCCCGCGCCTCGTGTAGGAGGACGAGCGCGAGCAGGCCGTGCGCCTCCGCCTCGGCGGGCAGCAGCCGGGCGAGCAGCGCAGCCAGCCGCAGCGCCTCGCGCGTCAACTCGGCGCGTGGCGGCGGCCCGTACCCCTGGTTGAAGACGAGATAGACGACGGCGAGCACCGCCGCCAGCCGCGCCGGCAGCTCGTGCTCGTCGGGAACGCGGAGGGGGATCACTGCGTCGCGGATCTTGCGCCTGGCGCGGACGAGCCGCTGGGCCATCGTGGCCTCGGGGACGAGGAACGCGCGCGCGATCTCCTCGGTGGTGAGGCCCCCGAGCGTGCGCAGCGTCAGCGCCACCTGCGCCTCGAGCGCGAGCGCCGGATGGCAGCAGCCGAAGATCAGGGCGATGCGCTCGTCGGGAATGGTGCGCTCCTCGGGGTCGTCCTCGTGCGCCGAGATCCCCTCCAGGCGGGCGAGGTGCTCTGTCTTGCCGGCGAGCGTCCGCTCGCGGCGGATCACGTCGATCGCGCGGTTGCGGGCGGTGGCGACGATCCAGGCCCCCGGGTTGGCGGGAGCGCCGTCCCGCGGCCAGCGGCTGACGGCTATCACGAACGCCTCCTGCACCGCGTCCTCGGCGAGGTCGATGTCGCCGAGGACGCGGGCCAGGATGGCGACGCAGCGGCTGCGCTCCTCGCGGAAGGCGACCTCCACGGCGGCGACGGTGCCCTGGGCCGGCGCTTCGGTCAGCCGTACACCATCACTGGGCGCACCTCGATCGTGCCGAGCCGGGCCGACGGGATCTTCGCGGCCCACTCGAGCGCCTCGTCGAGCGACTCCGCCTCGATCAGGTAGTAGCCGCCGAGCTGCTCCTTCGTCTCGGCAAACGGGCCGTCGGTGACGAGACGCTCGCCGCCGCGCAGGCGCACCGAGGTGGCGGTCGCGGTGGGCTGGAGCGCGTCGCCGGCGACGAACTTGCCCGCGCCGCGCAACGCCTCGGTGTAGCTGAAGTACTCGCCCATGAACGCGTTACGCTCGGCCTCGCTGAGCGCCGCCAGAGAGCCCTCGGTGTCGTAGATGAGCAGCATGTACTGCATGTCGAATGCCTCCTCAGAGTGGATGTCGACTCTATGACGAACGGCGGCGGGCCGGATCGACACGTTGTCCGCTACTCGCGCGCATTCACCATCCGTGCGAGCAAGGTCAGCGCCCCCTGCTTGTCGAGCAGGTCGTTGAGGTTGCCGCACTTCGGGCTCTGCACGCAGGAGGGGCAGCCGTCGCGGCACGGGCAGCCGCGCAGCATGCGCGCCGTATCCTCGACCCAGCCCTCGAACGCGTGGAAGCCGCGCTCGGCGATGCCGATCCCGCCGGGGTGGCCGTCGTAGACGAACACGGTGGGCGCGCCCGTCTGGAAGTGCATGTTCGTCGAGAGGCCGCCGACATCCCAGCGGTCGCATATCGCCCACAGCGGCAGCATCCCGATCAGCGCGTGCTCGGCCGCGTGGAGAGAGGCGAGCAGCAATGGCATCTCCACCAGGCCGTCGAGCTGCTCCGGCTCGGGGGCGAACCAGACGGCCTCCGTCTCGAACCTCGTCTCGGGGCAGTCGAGCGGGACGGAGGCGACGGTGGACTGTGTGTCGATCGACTTGCGCTGGTAGGCGACCACCTGCTCGGTCACCGAGACACGCCCGAAGGTGAGCTCCAGGCCGCAGCGTCGCTCTACCCGCAGCGCCTGTTCGACGAAGGTCATCGTCTCCTTCTTCGCCTGCGTGTACCAGTCGCCGCGGAACGGGCGGACGGCGGCGACGCGCGCGCCCTCGTCGAGAGCCTCGACGATGTACGTCTCGCCGAGATGGAGGTAGACGGCGCCCTCGTGCACCGTCGAGTAGGCCCGCTCGCGCTCGATCAGGCCGAGGATGGAGCCGGTCGTGGTGTCGACGATCTGGAAGGCGTCGCTGCCGGCGGTGCGCAGCGGCGTGTGCGCGGCGGGGTGCTGCTTGCCCGCCCAGACGTAGCCCGCGGGGGTGGCGCGCAGGTCGGGGAGCAGGGCGGCGCGCTCGAGCGCCTCGGGGCCGAGCGTGGCGGCGTCGGCGGCGGTGATCGGCCCCTCGAAGGCGGCGGCGCTGACGTGGCCGTCCAGCACGCGCGGGTTCGTGTGGTCGGAGATGGCTGCCTCGCTGCGCCGGCCGAGCAGGGTGGCCGGCTCGCGCATGAAGTACTGGTCGAGCGCGTCGTCGGAGGCGACCAGGATGGCGAGGCCCTCGCCGCGGCGGCCGGCGCGGCCCCATTGCTGGCGCAGGCTGGCGACAGTACCCGGGAAGCCGACCGAGATGACCGCGTCGAGCAGGCCGATGTCGATGCCCAGCTCGAGCGCGTCGGTGGCCGAGACGCCAAGCAGGTCGCCTTCGACGAGCCGGCGTTCGATGTCGCGGCGCTGCTGCGGCGTGTAGCCGGCGCGGTAGGGCGAGAGGCGCGCCGCAGTGGTGGCGTCGAGCCGGTCGACGGTGAAGCGGTGCACGAGCTCGGCCGCCTTGCGACTCTTGGCGAAGCAGAGGGTGCGCTGGCCGCGCTGGACGAGCCCGGCCAGCAGCTTCGCGGCCTCGCCCAGCGACGAGGCGCGGATGCCGAGCGCCTCGTCGACGAGCGGCGGGTTCCAAAGGGCGATCGTGCGCGGCGGCCGCGGCGCGCCGTCGTCGGCGATCACGGTGGCGGGCACGCCGAGCAGCTCGTGCGCGAGCTCGCCGGGGTTCGAGACGGTGGCCGACGCCAGCAGGAAGACGGGATCGGCGCCGTAGGCCAGGGCGAGCCGCCGCAGCCGCCGCAGCACGTTGGCGACGTGCGAGCCGAAGACGCCGCGGTAGACGTGCGCCTCGTCCACCACGACGTAGGCGAGGTTGGCGAGCACGTCGCCCCAGCGGTCGTGGTTCGGCAGCACGCCGATGTGCAGCATGTCGGGGTTGGAGAGGATGAGGTTGGCGGTGCGTCGGATCTGGCCGCGCGCCTCGCTGGGCGTGTCGCCGTCGTAGATCGCCTGCCGCACACCCGGCACCCGCAGCTCGGCGATGGCCCGGGCCTGATCCTGCGCGAGCGCCTTGGTCGGGTACAGGTAGAGGGCCCGCGTGTGCGGGTCGCCGGTAATCGCCGAGAGGACGGGCAAGTTGAACGCGAGCGACTTGCCGCTCGCGGTGCCCGTCGTGACGATCACGTGCTCGCGGCGGGCCGCCGCCTCCCACGCGGCGACCTGGTGCCTGTAGAGCGGCGCGATGCCGCGCGCCTCGAGGGCGGCGCGCAGGCGTGGGTGGACGGCGGCGGGAATCGGCGCAAGC
>JANXXF010000125.1 GCA_025350775.1 Actinomycetes bacterium | reverse complement strand
CGTCCAGCTGCGGCCCGAGTACCTCGACCGCTACCCCCACCAGCTGTCGGGCGGCCAGCAGCAGCGCGTCAACATCGCGCGGGCGCTGGCCACGAACCCCGGCGTCGTCATCCTCGACGAGCCCACGTCGTCACTCGACGTCTCGGTGCGCGCAGAGATCCTGAAGCTGCTGATGCGGCTCCAGCGCGAGCTCGACCTGACCTACATGATGATCTCGCACGACCTGCCGACGATCCGCAACGTCTGCGACCGCGTCGCCGTGATGTACCTCGGCCGCATCGTCGAGATCGGCCCGGCCGACCTCGTGCTCGCCGACCCGGCCCACCCGTACACCGAGTTTCTGCTCGGCTCCGAGCTGTCGCTCGACCCGGACGAGAAGCCGAAGACGCCTCCGGTCAAGGGCGAGGCCCGCCTGGGCGGGCGGCCCAGCGGCTGTAGCTTCGCCCCGCGCTGCCCGCTCAGGGTGGACGCCTGCGACGAGGCCCAGCCGCCGCTGATCCCAGCCGAGCGTGGCGGGCACTTCGCCGCCTGCATCCTGGCCGGGCAGCACCGGCACGTTTCGGACTGAGCGCCGCTAGGACAGCAGCACGAGGCGGTCACGGTGGACGGCCTCGAGACCGCGCTGGCGGCTCGCGATCTCCTTCGCGTCGGCGCCGGCGATGCCCTTCGCGAACACGGCGCCGTCAGGCCCGACGAGCTCCACCGCGTCGCCCGCCTCGAAGCGGCCGTCGACCGAGACGACACCGACGGCGAGCAGGCTCGCCCCGCCCTCGACGAGCGCCCTGCGCGCGCCCGCGTCGACGGTGAGCCGCCCGGCCGCCGGCTTGCCGAAGCGGAGCCACAGCTTGAAGGCGGGCACGCCGCTATCGTCGGCCCGGAAGCGGGTGCCGCGCGGCTCCCCGGCCAGGATCGGCGCCAGCACGTCCTTGCCGTGGCCGCCAGCGATCACCGTCGGGATGCCTGCCGACGCAGCCATCTGTGCGGCCACGATCTTGCTGCCCATGCCGCCGGTGCCGAGTTTGGAGCCCTCCCCCAGTACCGCCTGGCCGGCCAGGTCGCCCTCGCTCAGCAGCTCGGCGCCGGGGGTGCCGGGCGCGCGTGTGTAGACGCCGTCGACCTCGGTGAGCAGGATCAGCAGCCTCGCCTGCACGAGCACGGCCACCTGTGCGGCCAGCGCGTCGTTATCGCCGAACGTGATCTCGTCGGTGGCGGTCGCGTCGTTCTCGTTGACGATGGGCACGGCGCCGTAGCGGAAGAGCGCCGTGAAAGCGTTGCGCGCGTGCAGATAGGCGGCGCGGTCGGACACGTCGATTGCTGTGAGCAGCACCTGCCCCGCCGGCACCCTGTGCGGCGCAAAGGCGGCATCCCAGGCCTGCTGCAGCCGCGACTGGCCGAGCGCCGAGGCCGCCTGCAGCCGCGGCACCTCCTTCGGCCGGCGCTCGAGGCCGAGCCGGGCCAGGCCGAGGCCGATCGCCCCCGACGTGACGATGCACACGGATTCGCCGCCGCGGACGATGGCGGCAACCTCGCGGGCGCGCTCGCGGAGGACGATGCGGCGCACGCGGCCGCCGGGGCCGACGATCAGCGACGTGCCGAGCTTGACGACGATGGTCATGCGGTGGCTCCGGTCATGGGACGGCCCCGGTCATGCGGTGGCTCCGGTCATGCGGCGGCCCAGCTCACCGGTGCTGCGAGCCGTCGCCGATGATGCGGTACTGGCGCAGCCACAGATCGCGGTAGGTGACGGGGCCGCGCGGGCCGGGCGTCCAGTCGACGTTGATGCCCGTCTCGGGGGCGCCGGTCAGGGCAAAGCCGTCCGTGAAGCGTGTCGGCGCCTGCCAGTACGCCGCGGTGCCGCGGTACGCGTCGAGGAACCGGTGCGCAGCCGCCTCGTCGGAGGTGACGATGGCGGCGGCCAGGCCCGAGGTCTCGTCGTTTGCGATCTCGACCGCCTCGTCCAGCGACCCGACGATGTCGAGCGTGACCGTCGAGACGCGATCGGGGTCGCTTGTCCAGTCGTGGCCGAGCGGGCGGTCGAGCGGCGCCACGCCGACGCCCGCCAGCGCCCGCGCCCGCTCGGTGCCACGGACGTCGAGGTTGCGGCGCCGGAAGATCTCCAGGAGGCCCGGGATGACATCGGTGCGTGCCGCGTCGACGAGCGCGAGGTTGAGCCGGTTGCACACGCCGAGCCGGTCGAGCGAGTTGTCGGCGAGCGCGAGCGCCATCGCGGGGTCGGCGCCGGCGTGGATGTAGAGCACGCCGCCGCCCTCGGCATGGGCGAGCGTGCGCACCCCGTGCTCGGCCGCGAGCCGCGCGAGTGCTGCGGTCGTCTCGCCGGAGCCGCGCAGCACGACGAGCCGCACGAGCTTCGGCAGCGAGACGAGAATGCGGGCGCCCTCGCGGTCGTCCGAGCGCACGAGCCCGATGGCGCCGGGCGGCAGGCCCGCGCGCTCCAGCGCCGGGCGCACAACCTCGTCGACGATCACCGTGACGGTGCGCAACGCGGCACCACCTGTGCGCAGAACCCCGGCATTCAGGCTTTTCAGCAGCTGCGCGGCAACGTCGAGGGCGACGTTCGGGCGGGCCTCGAAGTTTGCGCCGATCACCCCGATCGGGATGCGCCGCTCGCTCACCCGGAGGCCGTTGTCGAGCGTCCAGGCAGCGGCCTCGCGGTCGAGCGGTGGCAACATCGCGGTGGCGGCGACCTGGAGCGCCATCGCCTCGACCCGGCCGGCATCGAGGCGCAGCCGGTCGACCATGCCGGCGTCAAGGCGACCCTGCGTCGCCGCCACGTCGGCCGCGTTGGCACGCAGGATCGCACCGCTGCGGGCGCGGACGAGTGCCGCTGCCTCGATGAGCACTGCCTCGACGGCGGCGTCCGTAAGCGCAGCGGCCGCCCGCCTGGCTGCGAGCGCTTCCGCCTCGACCAGGGCGCGCAGGTCGTGTGTGGCCGGCATGCACTGGAGTCAAGCACACGCGCGGCCGCGGCCGCCGCTGCCTATGCGACGTTGAAGCGGTTCGACCCGTTCCGGTCGGCCCCGGCACCGTCGAGCGACCGGCCGGCCTTCCCGCCGAGCACCTGGTTGTCCTGCGCCTGGGCATCGGCAAACGCCAGATAGAGCGGCGCTGGCGCCCCGCCCGCCGCCACCGCGCTCGCATCGAGGAATGTGACGACGTTGCCCTGCGTCGACGGGCCGCGGAAGTCGACGAGCCCCTGCGCGATCGCCGGGTCGACCGTCGAGCAGCCGACCGCCTCGATGCGCTCGAAGCGGTTGCCGGAGCCGCCACGAACGATCACCACGGTGTACGGGCAGCGCTCGGCGTGGACGAGCTGGAAGGAGTTACCGTCGTTGGTCAGGGGCAGGTAGCCCTCGCCGATGCTGACCGCGGACGTCATTGCCGTGACGCGGACGGTGCCGAAGGCGTTGCGGCTGGCGCCACCCGAGAGATGCAGCCCAGGGTCGCTGTCGCCGGTACCGCCTCTATCGACATCGATCAGCTCGAAGCTGTTGCCGGAGGCCGGTGTCCCGTCGACATCGCCCTTCGCCAGCGCCACGCCGTAGCCGGTCACGCCGCGCACCACCGCCGCTCCGAATCTGTTGCCCTGCGTCCCGTACAGCTCGATGCCGGTGACGGAGCTGTTGCCGGGCCTGCCCGCGCCGGTCACCTCGACCCGGGTGAAGACCCAGCCGCTGGCGCCCTGCTTCATGATCACGCCGAAGCGGTCATTGTCGGTCGCCTGGAGCAGCCTGCTCGTGCCGCGTGGCGCCTTGAGGTACGCGCCGGCGATCCGGTTGCGGTCGAATGCCCCGTCCACCTCGCAGCCCTCGGCAGCCGACGACTCGAGATACACGCCGGCGCGGTCGTTGCCGCTGGCACGGCACCCGCGCAGGCGCAGGCGGCCGCCCAGGGCGGCGTAGAACCCGTCCGCCGAGCTGACCCCCGAGACGTGATCGGTGCTGGTCACCCGAACGCAGGCGACGTCGGCACCGGCCACACGCGCGACCAGGCCCGCCGTGTCGGTGTTGACGAGCGTGGCATCCCACAGCCCGCCGCGGGCGCCCTGCCACTCGATTGCCGGCCCGCTGGCGCCGCCACGCCGGTTGCCGTCCACCGTGAGCCGCTGCAGCACGACCCCCGCGCCCGACACCAGCAGCGCCGGGCCGGCCAGGCCCGGCGCCCTCACCACCGTCGAGCCGCCCAGGTCGAGGAACACTCCGTCCGGCACCACGACCGTGCGGCCCACGAGCAACGTGCCCGGCTTCGCCAGCGTCAGCCCGCCCGCCCGCTTGATCCCGGCAAACGCACGGGCCAGCGCCGGCCCGTCATCGGTGCGGCCGTCGGCAACGACACCGAAGCTGCGCAGGTCGAGCAGCGGCGGGCCCGGGTCGACGTAGCGGCCGGAGCGGGCCAGGGCCCGGGCCGGCGCGACTGCGGCGGCACCGATGCCGAGGGCCGCCGCACCCAGAAATCGCCGTCGGGTCAGGCGAGCATCCATCCGTCCGCACGATAGCCGGAAACGCCGAGGGGGCCCCTGACGGGACCCCCTCGTACAGCGCTGCCTGAGCTTCGCGCTACTTCTTGACCGGCGAGACGCACGGCTTGCCGTCGTCCCGGAGGTACCAGAAGTTGAACGTGTTGCTGGTCTTGCCGAACCAGCAGGAGATGCCCTTCTTCACGACGATCTGCGACGGGCGCTCGATGATCGGCACCAGCGGCAGGTCGCGCATGACGATGTTCTGCATCCGCTCCAGGCTGTAGAGGCGCTTGGCGCCGGACTGCTTCTGCGACTGCGCGAACAGCCCGTCGAACGCGGCGTTCGAGTAGTTGCCGGCGTTGACGAGCCCGCCGCTCTTCTGCGAGACGTAGAAGAGGAGCGCCGTGTACCCGACGTCCGGGCCGAACGGGCGCACCTTGTCGCGCAGGAACATCGGCATGTCGAACTTCGTCAGCTCGCGGTCGTTGTACTCGGTGTTCGTGATCGGGTTCAGCGTGATGTTGACCCCGATCTGCGCCAGCGCCGTCTTGATGCGGTTGGCGACCGGCTCGAGCACGCCCGAACGCTCCTGGACGTAGTAGAACTTGAGGCCGTCCGAGTACTTCTCGAGGCCCTTGCCGTCCGGGTAGCCAGCCTGCGCCAGCAGCGCCTTGGCCTTGGCGACATCGTTCGTCGCGTACGTCTTGATGGCCTTGAAGCCGTAGAACGACGACTCGATCAGGCCGTACCAGGGCTTCGCATCACCGAGGTAGTCGCTCTTGATGATGTCGGAGACCGGCAGCACGTAGGCGATCGCCTGGCGGAGCAGCTCGTTCTTGGGGAGGCTCCACGGCGCGATCTTGTTGTTCAGGCCGAGGGCCAGGATCTCGTTGTTGTACCAGGAGAACACCGTGGTCTTGTCGGCCGACTTGGCGCGGATGTCGGCGATGTCGCGCGGGGTCAGCTCGATGGCGATGTCCGCCGAGCCGGCCTTGATGGCGGCGACGCGGTTCGATCCGGCCGGCACCTTGCGCTCGATGATCCGCGAGAACGTCGACGGGCCACCGTAGTAGCTCGGGTTGGCCTCGAGGTCGATCTCGGAGCCCTTCGTCCACGACTTGATGCAGTACGGGCCGAAGCCGGGAGCGTTGACCGTGTCGCCGTACTTGTGCGACCACGGATCGGTGCTCGTCGCGTTGGCCTTCATCACCTTCGCGTCGTAGATGTACAGCGCGAAGATCTCGAGCACGCGCGGGAAGAGATCGGCGGGCACGAACTGCGTGATCTTGACGGTGTACTTGTCGACCTTGACGACCTCGCCCTTGAGGAGCTTGGCAGCCGGATCCTTGGAGATCAGCGGGTCGAGCGTGAGCACGCCGCCGACGTTGCCGAGGAACCACGACACCGGCGAGGCGCCCGAGACCGACTTCGCGCGCTGGAACGTGTAGATGACGTCGTCGGCGGTGAGCTCGTTGCCCGCGCACGACTTGACGCCCTTGCGCAGGTTGAACGTCCACGCGAGTCCGTCCTGCGTCCAGGAGGTGGCCAGGCGCGGCTCGAACTGCTTCGCGGTGACCTTGAAGTTCGGCACCATCACGCCGTTGACCGTCTTGGTCGGATAGCCGAGCAGCCCCTCCATCGTGTTCTCGACGACCTGGTGCACGCCGAAGTTCGAGGCATTGGCGCCGTCGACATCGAGGCCGGGGGCGATGTCGTCCTGCAGTACGACCAGCGTCTTGCCTGCGGCTTGCTTGCCGGGGGCGGCCGCAGCCGTTCCGGCGAGTGTCCCTGCAACACCGAGCAGCGCAACGAGTGCGGCGACGGCGGCAAGGCGCAGCTTTACAGAGAATTGCATACCTGAATCTGCTCCTTCTTGTTCGGGGGAAGAGCCGGCGAAAGCGTAGCGTCTGAGAGCTTGATCCGAGCGGTCAGCTGTGGTGGAGCTACCGACGGAGGCCTGCGAGCAGGCCGGCGATTGCGGCGACCGGCCCCTGCGGGCGAAAGCGCACCTCGAGCAGCTCGGCCCCGTCCGGGCAGGAGGCCGCCCACGGCGTGCCCGCGGCGGCGATCGCGACCCAGCCCGAGTCGATCACCTGCTCGGCGTCGCCAAAGCGCAGCCGGATGCTGCCGCGCAGCGGCTGGACGACGACTGTGCCGTCGGTCGTGCCGGCTGCCTCGGTGCCGGCGGCGACGGTCAGGTGCTGCACGTGGACGCGGTCGGCGAACAGGTTCTTGACGGCGCCGCCCGCGACGCGCGGCCAGCGTGCGAACGGCCCGAGCACGTGGCCGTTGGCGGTGCGCAGCGTCGCGCCCGCCCGCGGGTACTGGAGCGCCTGCTCGCCGAGCGCCGGGTCGAAGAGGTTCTTCGGGTCGGCAGGGGTGTTGAGCTCGAAGATGCGGCTCGGCGTCGTGACGAGGCCCCGGTGGTAGGTGCCGATCGGGACGACGGCGATGTCGTCGGGCGTCAGCAGCCGCTCGTCGCTGCCGATCTGCAGCCGCAGCGAGCCCTGGACGACCTGGACGACCTGCTCGGAGGCGTGCACCTGCTGGCGCACGACATAGCCCTGGCCCGGCTCCATCATGTAGACCCAGCCTTCGGGGATCCGTACCGCCTGCACAACGATGCCAGGCCCGGGCTCGGCAACGTCAGCCCAACGGACGAAGGGGCCCCGCAGCGCGCCGCGGCGCGAGTCGATCGACATCGTCACTGAACCTCCACCTTCACGGTCGCTGGCTCTCTCCCGGCGCGGCCCACCATAACGGGAGAGATCACCCGCGTGCCGTCAGCTCGCTCGCGCACTCGATCGCGCACACGCTCGCGCACACGCTCTCGATCGCAGCCACCACCGCGAGCACCTCGTCCTCCCGGAACGGGCGACCCACCACCTGGACGCAGACGGGCAACCCCTCCACGGAGAACCCGCAGGGGACGGCGGCCGCCGGGACGCCGAAGAGGCTGATCGCCCGGCACGGCGCGAGCACCTCCCACGGCGTCAGCTCGCGCGTGCCGGCGCGAGCAGGCCCCGACGGGTCGTAGGCGGGCACCGCGGCGACGGGCAGCAGCAGGACATCGACCTCTTCCAGGAAGGCAAGGAAGTCGGCGAGCAGCTCGTCGCGCTCGATCCAGAGCGTGGCCAGATCGGCCATCGAGGCCACGCCGGTGGTGGCGAGGAGGTTGCGCAGGGGCTCGCCGATCTCGGACTCGCGGCCCGCGACGAGAGCGCGTACCTCGTACAGCCCGTCGACCGCGCGCAGCCGGCTGTAGCAGTCGTTCGCTCGTTCCAGCGCTGCCGGGCGGGCAGGCGAGGCTCCAAGGCGGGCAGCCGCGCGCTCGACGACGGCGACGAGATCGGCGCGCACCGCCGTCACGCCATCGCCGTCGCACCAGGCGATGCGCAGGGCCCCCACGTCGACAGCGGCGCTCGGTCGAAGCGGCACCGGGACGGCGGCGGGGTCGAGGCCGTCGGGGCCACAGAGGCTACCGAGCGCGAGCTCGAGATCGGCGACCGTGCGCGCCATCGGGCCTGCGACCTGCACCCGGCCCTGGAGCGACACCGAGTTCGGCGGCGCCGGCTCGCGGCGCGACAGCGCCGGCAGCAGGCCCGTGCCGGGGATGCGGCCCACGGTCGGCCGGATCGAGGCGATGCCGGTGCACTGCGCGGGCCAGCGCAGCGACCCACCGAAGTCGCAGGCGAGACCCAAGGGCGACAGGCGGGCAGCGATCGCCGCGCTCTCGCCGCCGCTCGAGCCACCGGGGCTGACAGGCCCGAGCGGGCTGCGCGTCTCGCCGAACAGCGGGTTCGCGGTGTGCGGCCACAGCGCCAACTCGGAGCAGTTGGTCTTGCCGAGCATGATCCCACCGGCCGCGCGCAGGCGGGCGACTGCGGTCGCGTCGGCCGCAGGCACGTGGTCGGCCAGCAGAGCCGTGCCGCAGGTCGTGCGCACCCCAGCGGTCGCGAAGACGTCCTTGACGGTGAACGGGACGCCGAGCAGCGGGCCCTCCTCGCCGCGTGCGAGCGCGCGCTCAGCCTCGGCCGCCTCGCGCCTCGCGTCGTCGGCGCGCAACGTGACGATCGCGTTCAGCGCCGGGTTCTCCGCTTCGACCCGCGCGAGGTACGCATCGACGACCTCGACGGGCGAGAGCTCGCGCGCACGCAGCGCCCGCGCGAGTTGTGCTGCCGAGAGCTCGGTGAGCGCAGCCACGCTACGCCACGCACGGATCGACGAACTCGTCGAGCCGTGCCATGAACGCGCTGTCGCCGTGGGCCTCGATCTCACGATCGAGAGCCACGGGATCGCCTGCCTCGATCAGCGCGAGCAACCGCTCGTGGCGACGCACCGAGTCGGCCGGGTCGCCGCTGAGCGCCTCCCGGAAGCCGAGGTTGATCGCCATGCAGACCCGGAGCTGCTGCATGAGCGACGCGTAGGCGGCGAGCAGGCGGCGGTGGCCCGGCAGCGAGCAGAGCTCGAGGTGGAAGCGCCAGTTCGCGTCGAGTAGTGCCTCGCGGTCGCCGGTCGCGGCCGCCGCGCGCATGGCGGTGAGGGCGTCGCGCAGGCCGTCGAGCCGCCGCGGGTCGTCGACCGGCACGGCCAGCCCGAGCGCGAGCCGCTCGAGCGCCCAGCGCAGGCTGTAGATCTCGCGCACGTCGTCGGCGCTGAGCGGCGTGACGATCGCGCCACGGCGCGGCTGGCGCTGCACGAGGCCCTCGTGCTCGAGCAGGCGCAACGCCTCGCGGAGCGGCGGCCGGCTGATCCCGAAGCGCTCGGTCAGCCGCTCCTCGATCAGCCGCTCACCCGGGCGGAGCTCTCCGCGCAGGATGAGCGCGCGCAGCTCGCGGGCGACGAGGTCGACGACGCTCGGCGCCGAGATCTGCGTCTTCCCGGCGGCGGTCATCGGCCCCGCGCAGCCCCGGCGGGCGCCTCGGCGATCACGCGCTCCACGAGCAGCGCGCGCACCTCCTCCTCGCCGTAGCCGAGCTCGCGACAGATCTCCGCGGAATGCTCGCCGAGCAGCGGCGGCGGGTAGCGCAGCCAGCCGTCCTGGCTTCCGTCGAGCTTGACCGCCTGGCCGAGCACCTTCAGGTCGCCCAGTGACGAGTGCTCGACGTGCTCGACCATCTTCAGGGCGTCGCTGAACGGGTGGTCGAGCGCCTGGCCGATGTCGAGCACCGGGCTGCACGGGATGCCGGCGGCGTTGATCAGCGGGATCCACTGCTCGGCGTCATGCGCCGCCAGCGCCTGCTCGATCAGCCGGCGTAGCTCGTCGCGGTTCGCCATGCGCCCGGCGTTGTCCGAGAAGCGCGGGTCGGCGACGTGCCTCTCGAGCCCGAGCACGCCGCACAGGCTCACCCACATCTTCTCGTTGCCGGAGGCCAGGGTGAGCATCCCCTTGCGGGCCTTGAACGTCCCCTGCGGGGACATCAGCGGGTGGTCGTTGCCGTCCTGCCCCGGCACCTCGTCGAGGCTCAGCACCTTCTGGGCCTGGTAGGAGAGCAGCGTCAGCATCGTCTCCATCAGCGACGCGTTGACGACCTGGCCCTTGCCGGTGCGCTCGCGCTCGAAGAGCGCGGCAAGCACGCCGACCGCGGCGAAGACGCCCGTCGAGGAGTCGGCGACGGCGATCCCGACGCGCAGCGGGCCGGTCGCCGGGGTTCCGGTAACGCTCATCAGGCCGGACATCGCCTGAGCGGTCTGGTCGAAGCCGGGGACCTCGGCGCCGGCGCCCTCCATGCCGAAGCCGCTGATGTTGCAGTAGACGAGGCCGGGGTTGCGCGCACGCAGGGTGTCCGCGGCGAAGCCCATCTGCTCGGCGACGCCGGGGCGGAAGTTCTGGGCGAAGACGTCGGCGCGGTCGCAGAGGCGCAGCGCAATCTCCTTGCCCTCGGGCTTGCGCAGGTCGATCGCGATCGAGCGCTTGTTCCGGTTCGACGACATGTAGTAGACGCTCTCGCCGTCATGAAACGGCCCCGTCTCGCGGGCCGGGTCGCCGTTGATCGTCTCGACCTTGATCACCTCGGCGCCGAGGTCGGCGAGCAGCATCGTCAGCGTCGGCCCGGAGAGGTAGCGGGTGAAGTCGACGACACGGATCCCGGTCAGCGCCGCCACTCAGTCCGCGCTCTCATCGCGTGCGGGGAACTGCGGAGGGCGCCGCTCGAGGAAGGCGGCGACGCCCTCGGCAAGCTCGGGCCCGGCATACTGGGTGAGCGTCAGCCCGGTCAGGTACTCGACGTCGCGCGGCGTCAGCTCGCGGGCGACCATCTCGGTGACGGCCTTGACCGAGCGAACCGTCGTGGGTGCCGCCGCCAGGATCGACTCGAGGAGCTTCGCGGTCTCGCCATGGAGATCGGCGCGCGGGACGACGCGCTCGACGAGGCCGGCGGCGGACGCCTCGGCGGCATCGAGCAGGCGGCCGCTGAAGACGAGCTCCTTCAGCCGGCCCGGGCCGATCAGCCGGGCGAGGGCCCGGGCCTCCGTATGCCCGAGCGTGACGCCGAGCTTGCCGATCGGTACGCCGAAGCGCGAGTCGTCGGAGACGATGCGCACGTCGCAGGCCGCCGCCAGCTCGCAGCCGCCGCCGACGGCGAGCCCGGCGACCATCGCGACCACCGGCACCGGGCAGGCGATGACGCCGTCGAGCGCCCGC
>JANXXF010000085.1 GCA_025350775.1 Actinomycetes bacterium | reverse complement strand
AGCAGCCAGGCGCGCGCCTCTCCGCCGAGCCGGCTGGCGGCGGCGGCGCGGGCCAGCTCGGGCGCGACGACCAGCCGGAATGCCTGCGCCGCGATGCTGAGCACCATGTACACGCCGTACGCGCCGAAGAAGCCGTCGGTGCCGGCGTTGCGCCCGAACTCGTGGGCCAGCAGCGCGGCCGCGCCCGCCGCCGAGCCGGCCACCACGAGCGTCGACACGCCCGTGAGGACGCCGTTCAGCACGGCACCACGACCGGCGGAGGCGGTACTGTTCGTCAGGTCTTACGTCCCTCCATTGCGCATGCAGTCAAACAGTAAAGACACCGTCTGGTCCGAAGAGTCGATCGCCGCCCTGAGGCGCGACTTCGGCGCCGCCTACGGCGGTCGCACCGTCGTGGTCACCGGCGCCGACGGCTTCATGGGCTCCCACCTCACCGAGGCGCTCGTCCACCTCGGCGCCAAGGTACACGCCTTCGTGCGCGCCACGTCGAGTGGCGCCCTCAACAACATCGGCCACATCCGCCGCCAGGTCATGGTCGAGTTCGCCGATCTCACCGACCGCCATTCGGTCGACCTGATGATCCGCGCGCTGGGCAAGGCCGACGACCCGCCGACGTTCTTCCACCTCGGCGCGCAGGCCCACGTCGGCGAGTCCTGGCACCGCCCGTACGAGACGTTCATGGCCAACACCATCGGCACGCTCAACCTGCTGCAGTCGATCGTCGACTACGGCCTGGAGATCGCGAAGTTCGACACCGCCGGCACCTCCGAGGAGTACGGCAACGTCAACGAGGACGTCTCGCACCACCACGACTTCGACAAGGAAGGCGCGCTGATCCTGCACGAGCGCTCGCCGATCAACCCTAAGTCGATCTACGCCACCTCGAAGGTCGCCGCCGACTTCCTGACGATGAACTACTTCGACGGCTACGGCATCCCCGGCGTCGTCACGCGCATGTTCAACAACTACGGGCCGCGCCAGAACCCGCGCTACATCACGGGCACGATCATCACGCAGGCGCTCGAGCGCGACGTGATCGAGCTCGGCGCGCTCGACCCGCTGCGCGACTTCTGCTTCTGCTCGGACGGCGTCCGCGGCCACCTCACCGTCGCCTCGCAAGGCAAGCCCGGCGACGTCTACGTGTACGGCCAGGGCAGCAACATCTCGATGGCCGACTGGGCCGCGCTGATCCTGCGCATCGGCGAGGAGCAGGGGTACTGGGGCAAGCGCGAGATCACGAGCGTCGCGAAGCGCTTCCGCCCCGGCTCGAGCGACGTCGTGGCACTGCGGGTCGGCTACGAGAAGCTGCACGCCGAGACCGGCTGGCAGCCCCTCGTCTCGTGGGAGGAGGGGGTCGCGCAGTGCATCGCGTGGTACGCCGCCAACCGCGAGCGCTGGATCGGCCGGGTCGACTGGATCCCCACGGGCGGCACCGTCCCGATTCGATGAGCGCAGGGGCCGCGGGCTCGTGAAGGCCCTTGTCACGGGCGGCGCCGGCTTCCTCGGCTCGCACCTGGTCGCCAGGCTCGAAGCGCACGGGCACGACGTGTTCGTGCCGCGTCGCCGCGACTACGACCTGACGGTCGGCGGCGACGCCGAGCGGCTGTTCCGCGACGCCCGGCCCGAGATCGTCTACCACCTCGCCGCCGAGGTCGGGGGCATCGGCGCAAACCGCGCCAACCCGGGCCGCTACTGGTTCGCGAACCTCGCCATGGGCGTGAACGTGCTCGAGCAGAGCCGCATCGCCGCCGTCGACAAGGTGGTGCTGGCCGGGACGATCTGCGCGTATCCCAAGTTCGCGCCGATCCCGTTCCGCGAGGCTGACCTGTGGGAGGGCTACCCCGAGGAGACGAACGCGCCCTACGGCATCGCCAAGAAGGCGCTCCTCGTCGGGGCGCAGGGCTACCGCGAGCAGTACGGGCTCAACGCGATCTACCTGCTGCCCGTCAACCTCTACGGGCCGCGCGACAACTTCGACCTCGAGAGCTCGCACGTGATCCCCGCGCTGATCCGCAAGATGGTGGACGCCCAGGAGCGCGACGAGCACCAGGTCGTCCTCTGGGGCGACGGCTCGCCAACGCGCGAGTTCCTCTACGTCGACGACTGCGCCGAGGGCCTGCGGCTCGCCGGCGAGCGCTTCGACGGTCCCGAGCCGGTCAACCTCGGCACCGGCATCGAGATCGCGATTCGCGACCTGGCAACGGTGATCGCCGAGCTGTGCGGCTACGACGGCGAGATCGTCTGGGACACCTCGCGCCCGAACGGGCAGCCGCGCCGGCAACTCGACGTGACGCGGGCGACGGAGCTATTCGGCTTCACCGCGCAAGTGGGCTTCCGCGACGGGCTCGAGCGCACGATCGCCTGGTACCGGGCCTCGCCGGAACTGCATGGCCCGCGCTGACGGTGACGCCGCGGCGTCGCTGCGTCGCGGGTTGCCGATCGCCGCAGCCGCAGCAGCCGCCGCGACCGCCGGAGCCGCCAGGCGCCTGACCGCGAGGGCGCGCTCGCTGCCGGGCCAGCCCTGGAGCGTGCTCGGCCCGCTCGTCCTCGTCCAGTGGGCGGCCGTCGCCGTCTTCGCGCTGACGGTGCGCCACAACGGCTGGCTGTACTACCAGGGAGGCGACGAGTCGGCGTACTACACCTCGGCCTGGTCGCTGAGCCAGGGGCACCTGCCGGTGACGGCGGTCGGCTGGGGCTGGTCGACGCTGCTCGCGCCGATCGCGCTCTTCGCCGGGAGCAACTTCCTCAATGCGCTGCCCGCGATCGTCGTGCTCCAGGCCGTGGTGCTGTTGCCGGTCGCGCTCGTCTGCGTGTACGCGATCGGCCGCCGGCTCGGCGGCCGGCTGCTCGGCTACGGCGCTGCCGGCCTGTGGATCGCCGCGCCCTTCGCCCTGATCCTGGCAGCCGACCCGCGCTACCACGAGCGCTACGTCGAGCAGTTCCTGCCGCAGGCGCTCGGCCTCACCGGGCTGGCCGACTTCCCCTCGATGGTGGCGCTGCTGGCTGCCGCCGCGCTGATCCTGCGCACGCTGGAGGAGCGCGGCGCGACGAACGCCGTGCTTGCCGGCCTCGTCACCGGGTTCGCCATCGGCGTGAAGCCCGCGAACGCGCTCTTCCTGCTCGGGGCGGCACTCGCGTTCGTGCTCGCACGACGCCTCCGCGACGGCCTCTTCTTCGCACTGGCGCTGATGCCCGCGCTCGTCGCCCTCGCCATCTGGAAGCAGCGCGGCCTGGGGACGCTGCCGCTGTTCGCGCTCGGGCCCCACGTGCTCGCCGCCGGGGGCCTCTCGCTGCCGGAGCCGCCGTCGCTGCTCGCCTCGCTCGGCGGACACTACGTCCACATCGACTGGCACCGGATCGACATGAACCTCGTCACGCTGCGCGAGTTCTTCTGGAACACCCGGCTGCTCCAGTTCCTGCCGCTGTTCGGCCTCGTGGCGGTGCTCCGGCGATCCGTGCCCGCCGCTGCGCTGCTCGGCGGCTGGTTCGCCGCGTTCTTCGTGCTCAAGGGATCGAACCAGTATGCGACGGTCGACTCGGGGAGCTTCTTCCGCTTCCTGCTGCCGGCGCTGCCCGCGTACTTCCTGCTCGCCGTCGCGATCCCGCTGCTCGTTCCCGTGCTGGGAGGCCGGGCGGCACGCGCCGGTGCCCGCACCCGGTCGCTCGTGCAGTTCCGACGCCCGCGCGTGGTCATCGGCGTCGTTGCCTTCGGCCTCGCCGTCGCGCCCGCGCTCCTGTTCCTCGCGGCGCCACGCCTGCCCGAGCGCCAGGCGGCGAAGTACTTCCAGAACGGCACCTACATCCCGCTGGGTGGCCAGTTGGCGGTCACACCGGCCGTTACGCTCGAGCTCGCCGTCAAACTCACGTGGCCGTCGGTCGCGCACAGCGGGGTCGCGGTCGCCTACCGCGTCATGCGCACTCCTGCCGATCCGGTCGGGTGCAATCCGGTGGCCGGTGGCACGCTCGACTGCTCGTTCGCCTCGGTGATCACCGATGTCGGGCTGACGAGCGGCCTGACGTTCACCGACGAGCCCGGCGTTGGCCGCTGGTGGTACACCGTCGGCATGGTCGCGAACTGGCTCGACGACCCGACGAAGGGCGACGTGCTGCTCGCCTCGAAGCCGGTCGCCGTCGATGTCGGGTGATGCCGGGCCGCGGCGGGCGCCGGGGCCGGA
>JANXXF010000076.1 GCA_025350775.1 Actinomycetes bacterium | reverse complement strand
CGCCGCCGCCGTCAGGGGCACCTACCGGCGGGGCCGCGCGATCGGGCACAGCGCCGCGCTGCAGACGGCGTCGCGGCTCCTCGCCGACGTCGTCGGCGAGGACGGCACCGTCTACCGGAAGGGCACTGCGGTCCCGCAGCGCGCCGACTTCAATACGCTCGACAACCCGTTTGCATGGAGTGCCCGGCCCACCGTCGACGGCATGGCCGCCGAGCCCGCAGCGGGCGTCCATTTCGTCGTCTTCAACCCGTCGAGCGACGACTTCGCGCGGGTGCGCCGCGCGATGGACGGTGAGCTGCCCGACGGCACGAAGCTCGACTTCATGCCGCGTGCCCGCGGCCAGGGCTTCAACTCGATCCTGCGCACGACGCACCGCCAGAACTTCCTGGTGCCGCCGCGGCACGCCCGTGCGTTCCCGCTCTCCGAGCTGAAGGGCTAGCGGCCGGCAGGCGCCGCAGGCGGTGCCGGCGCGGCGGCCCCGTCGA
Organism: Actinomycetes bacterium; assembly: GCA_025350775.1. GTDB lineage: Bacteria > Actinomycetota > Thermoleophilia > Gaiellales > Gaiellaceae > CANFDS01. Next base: position 4,479 of record JANXXF010000076.1, on the reverse strand, counting down.
GCAGCCTCTCCAGCACCCGGGCGACGCCGTCCTCGTCGTTGCTCGCAGTCACCTCGCCGGCGGCCGCCAGCACCTCCGAGTGGGCGTTGCCGACTGCCACCGAGCGGCCGGCGAACGCGAGCAGGGCGAGGTCGTTGGGTGCGTCCCCAAAGGCGATCACGCCCGCTGGCGCGATCCCCGCGGCCGCACACAGCGTTGCGAGCGCGCTCGCCTTGGTCACGCCGGCGCCGGAGATCTCGACGACCGTGCCACCCGCGGTGGTCGAGACGGCGTCGTCGCCGCCGATCCGGCGCGCCGCGGCCAGCACGTCGGCGAAGGGCGCGCTGGGGTGCCGTGCCAGCAGCTTCGTGACGGGCTCGCGCACGAGCTCGAGCGCGTCGGCATAGCGCGGGGCGGGCGGCGGCTGGAACGTCGAGTGATAGGCGGGCTCCCGTGCGAAGTCAAGCCCCAGCTCGAGCGAGAAGAGGATGCCGGGCAGCGCGCGCCGGAGCCCTTCGACGAGCCGGTGCGCCACCGTCTCGGCGATCGGGTGGTGAGCGAGCACCTTTCCCGTTGCCAGCTCGACGACGATCGCGCCGTTCGCGCAGATCGCGATGTCGGCGACGCCGATCCGCTCGGCCAGCGGGTGTACGAGCCGGGGCGGGCGGCCCGTCGTGACCACGATCTGCAGGCCGTGCGCATGGGCACGCTCGAGCGCGGCCCGGGTACGGTCGGAGACGCTGCCGTCGCTATGCAGGAGCGTGCCGTCGAGGTCGGTTGCCACGAGCCGGATCATCCGAAGAAGGTGCGCGCCACGCCGAACAGCTCGGGGTCGACGCCGCGGATCTCGGCGCACGCGTCGGCGAGCGGCACGGCCACCAGTCGCGTGCCGTGTAGCGCCACCATCACGCCGTGCTGCCCGCCCACGGCGAGGTCGGCCGCCGCCGCTCCGAAGCGTGTCGCCAGGACGCGGTCGAAGGCTGTCGGCGTGCCGCCGCGCTGAACGTGGCCGAGCACCGTCACCCGCGTCTCGAAGCCTGTCAGCTCCTCGAGCAGGGGCGCAAGCTGGTACGCGACGCCGCCGAGCCGCTCGAAGCCGAACGCGTCGAGGCCGTGCATCGCGACGCCGCCGCCCACGCCTCCTGGCGGCCGCACGCCCTCGGCGACGACGACGATCGAGTAGGTGTGGCCATGGCGGTGGCGCGTGCGCAGCACGCGCGCGACCTCCTCGATGTCGACGTCCTCCTCGGGCACGAGGATCGCGTCGGCCCCCGCGGCGATGCCCGCATAGGTCGCGATCCAGCCCTTGGTGCGGCCCATCACCTCGACCAGCATCACGCGGTTGTGCGACTCGGCGGTCGTCGCGATGCGGTCGATCGCCTCGGTGGCGATCTGCACGGCGGTGTCGAAGCCGAAGGTGATATCGGTGGCCGCGATGTCGTTGTCGATCGTCTTGGGGACGCCGACCACGGGCAGGCCCTCCTCGGCGAGTCGCAGGGCCGACCGCAGGGTGCCGTCGCCGCCGATCACGACGAGTGCCTCGATCCCGTTCGCCTCGATCGTCCGGCGTACGCTCTCGTAGCCGTCACCGTGCACGTACGGGTCGGCGCGCGACGTACCGAGGAAGGTGCCGCCGCGGCCGATGATGCCGCGCACCGAGTCGCGCGTGAGCGGCAGCGTGTGGCCGCGCATCAGGCCCTCCCAGCCGTTGCGGATGCCGACGACCTCGACGTCGTGGTCCGTGACGGCGCGGCCGACGACGCCGCGGATGCACGCGTTCAGCCCGGGGCAGTCGCCGCCGGCCGTCAGCACCCCGATGACGCCGGCGCGGCGGGTCACAGGGCAGCTCCCATCAGTAGAGGAACATCGGCTTGCCGGTTACGTGCCGGAGCTTGGGCCGGTACTCGCGGAGGTCGTACAGCTCGTCGGTGTCGACGCGCTTCACACCCTCGCTGGTCGCCGAGATCGGGACAGTTGTGTACGTGCCGCTGCGCAGCGCCACCATGCGGCCGCTCGCGCCCTCCAGGGCGAGGTCGGCAGCCATTACCGCATAGTTCGTCGCGACCATCAGGTCGAGCGAGTCAGGGCTGCCCGAGCGCATCAGGTAGCCGAGCTGCTGCATGATCATGTCCTCGCCGGTGCGTTGCTTCAGCAGCTCCGCCGTGACCGCGCCGATGCCGCCGAGCTTGCGGTGCCCGTAGGCGTCGGCCTCGCCCGACACGAGCAGGTCGCCGCCCTTGATCGTCGCGCCCTCCGAGATCGTCATCATCGAGTAGTTGCTCGGGTTGCCGCGCTTGTCGCGCATCAGCTGCTCCGCCAGCAGGTCGATGTCGAACGGCACCTCCGAGATGATCGCCCGGTCGACGCCGGCCAGGTACGCCGTGATCAGGGACGTCTCGCCGCTGTAGCGGCCGAACAGCTCGACCACGGCGATCCGCTCGTGGGAGCCGGTGCTGGTGCGCAGCCGGTGGATGAACTCGACGCCGCGCGTGACCGCTGTCGAGAAGCCGATGCAGTAGTCCGTGCCGTGGACGTCGTTGTCCATCGTCTTGGGGATGGCGATCACGGGGACGCCCTCCTGGTGCAGGCGCAGGGCGTACGAAAGGGTGTCGTCGCCGCCGATCGGGATCAGGCAGTCGATGCCGAGCGACTCGATCACGCGCAGCGCATGGTCGGTGCAGTCGATCGGCCCGTCGCCGACGGCACGATCGGCAAGCTGGGCGGGCAGTTCCGAGATCTTCACGCGCCCGGGGTTGGTACGCGACGTGTGGAGCATTGTGCCGCCCGTGCGGTCGATCGGGCGGACGGTGGCCGGGTCGAGCGGGCGCGTCCAGGCGCTTGCGGACTCCTCGTCGCCGGGGACATGGTGCAGCAGCGCAGCCCAGCCACGGCGGAGCCCGACGACCTCGTGCCCCTCGTTCCCCACGCGGTTCACGACGGCCTTGATCGCCGCATTCAGTCCCGGGACATCGCCGCCCCCGGTAAGGATCCCGATCCGCATTCCCGTCTACTCCTTCGTCGCCAACCCGGATGCCGAAGGTGGGGATCGAACCCACACGCCCCGAAGGGCACCGGATTTTGAGTCCGGCGCGTCTACCAGTTCCGCCACTTCGGCGCGACAGGATCATAGCCCTCGCCATCTCGCGGGCCTTGCGCTTTCCGCTGAATAGGTAAATACTCGCCCATCACGAACACGGGACACACCCGTGCGCAAGACCAACATCAGCCATGTCGTTCGACTCGAGGAGGAACAGTGAAGAGACGGGTATTGATCGGAGCCACGCTGGCACTCGGTGCCGCGCTGGCGCTCGCTGCCGGCGCGTCCGCGTCGAGAAGCGTCCTGCCGTCGTCGTCCTGCGGCCCGGTGCAGTACAAGGGCTCGGGTAAGCCCCAGGTGCTCATCGCGTCGGATCTGCCGCTCCAGGGGTCGGGCCGCTCGCAGACGGTGCAGATGACAAAGGCGGTCAACTACATCCTCGCCAAGCACGGCTACAAGGCGGGCAAGTGGACCATCGGCTACCAGTCGTGTGACGATGCCACGCCGCAGGCCGGCAAGTGGGACTCGGGCAAGGTCTCGGCGAACGCGCAGGCGTACGCTGCCGACAAGTCGGTCGTCGGCGTGATCGGCACGTTCAACTCGGGCGCTGCCGCAATCATGATCCCGATCCTCAACCGGGCCCCGGGCGGCGCAGTCGCCATGGTCAGCCCGGCGAACACGTACGTCGGCCTGACCCATGCCGGCCCCGGCACGGCCCCGGGCGAGCCCGGCAAGTACTACCCGACGGGCAAGCGGAACTACATCCGCGTCGTCGCTGCCGACGACTTCCAGGGCGCGGCCAACGCCGTGCTCGCGAAGATGCTCGGCAAGAAGAGCGTCTACATCCTGAACGACAAGGAGGCGTACGGCCTCGGCGTCGCAACGAACTTCAAGAACGCCCTCACGAACCCGGAGATCGGCATCAAGGTCGCCGGCTTCGAGGCGTGGGACCCGGCCGCGACGACCTACGAGGCCCTTGCCACGAAGATCAAGCAGTCGGGTGCCGACGCCGTCTTCATCGGCGGCCTCATCTGCGAGAACGGCGGCAAGCTCGTCAAGGACCTCAGCGCCACCCTCGGTGCGGGCGTCCAGCTGATGGCCCCGGACGGCTTCACGCCGATCTCGGCTGTCGTCGAGGGCGCAGGCAGCGGCGCCGAGGGCCTCACGGTCTCGGTCGCCGGTCTCCCGAACAAGCAGCTGAAGGGCGCCGGCAAGGCGTTCATCGCGGGCTTCGGCAAGGTCGCCGGCGGTGAGCCGGATCCCTACTCGGTGTACGCCGCACAGGCCACCGAGGTGCTCCTCGCCGCCATCGCCCGTTCGGACGGCAGCCGCGGCTCGATCTCGGCCGAGCTGTTCAAGACGAAGGTGAAGAACGGTCTCCTCGGCTCGTTCACCATCAACAAGAACGGTGACACGAGCTCGAACCCGGTCGCGATCTACCGGGTCAAGGGCGGGAAGTCGAC
>JANXXF010000074.1 GCA_025350775.1 Actinomycetes bacterium | reverse complement strand
CCGCGCAGCTACCGACGCGGGCCGGCGCTGCGGGCCGTCGCTGCGGGCCGACGCTGCGCTACGGGTGGTCGGCGCGGCGCATCGTGCGCATGCCGGCCTCGACGGTCGGCATCGTCGCGCGCGGGTCGCCGATCGGCAGGCCGTGCGTGGGCGCGACGACCCACACGTCGAGCTCCTCGAACATCAGCTCGCGCAGGCGGGCGATATACGGGTCGATGTCGACGAAGTTCGTCCAGTGGAACGCGACCTCCGCGAAGAACTTCATCTCCTCGCTGATGTTCATCTCGGGCACCTCTTCGGCCATGTGGCCGCAGGCGCCCTCCTCGTGGTGATGCGCGTACGCGAAGCCGTCGCCGGGGAACAGCGCGTGGCGCTTGGTGTCGAAGAACCAGCGGCTGTAGACGAGGTCGCGGAAGACGCTCTCGCAGACGACGATCTCGGTGCCGCCGAGGTCGAAGCGCTCGCCGTTTTCGGCCCAGTGGAGCCGGTCGGCGTACTCGGGGAAGACAAGGTGGAAGTCGGAGATGTCGCCGTGCACCGTCACCTCGGGCCAGCGCGCCATGATCCGAGCGATGCCGCCGGAGTGCGCCATCTCGGAATGCGTGGTGAAGACGTAGCGGGGCTGCGGCAGGTTGCGCTCGGCGATCAGCCGCTCGGCCTGCTCCATCACCACCAGCACGTCACACGTCATGCCGGTCTCGATGAAAGCGGAATGCTTTTCGCCGACGATCAGGTAGCCGCAGTTGTAGAGGTGCAGAGAGGCGCCGTTCGCGAGCAGGCGCTTCATGCAGTGGCCGAGCCAGAACAGCCCGGGCGCGATCTCGCGCGGCAGCAGCTGCGGTGCGGGTGTGGTCTCCGGTGTCACGGTCATCGCGCTGCCACCGCCCGCCAGCTGCCGGCCGCGATGCCCACCGACGGCAGCGTCGACGCCTTGACGAGGTAGTCGTCGAGCAGCTGGTAGTGCCGCTGGATCGCCTCACCGCGCAGGATGCAGCCGTGGTCGGGGGCGATCGTCTCGATCGCGTAGGTGTCGAACAGCTCGGCCATGCTCTCGCGGATCGGCTCGATGTCGGCGCCGGGGAGCCACCAGAAGCGGTTGTGCACGAGGCAGTGCTCGACCCGCTCGGCCGTCGTCGGGTCGTCGTCACCGTCGTCGATCAGCCAGGGGCCGGCCTCCGTGTCGCGCCACAGCCAGGTGAAGGCGTCGGGCACGAACAGCGTGCGGGTCTCGGCGTCGTAGCCCCAGCTGTTCGGCATCAGCCGCAGCTCGGGCGAGAGCACCTCGAGGCAGCGCCGCCCGGCGAGGTCGACCGGCAGCAGGTGGCCGCTCTCGATCAGCTCGTACGGCACGTCGCGCAGCCCGTCCGTCTCCCCCTGCGGGAACTCAGGGCGGAAGTTGAGGAACACGGTGGGCGGCGACGGGATCCGCATGTACGCGATGTCGACGGGGAAGCGGTCGGCGATGGGGCGCGCGTTGCACATGCCCGCGAACTCGGTACGTGGAACCAGCAACGACAGCGTCCGGCCACCGACGAGCGGGGCGAGTTGCGCGAGCAGCGCCTGCTGGTGCACGGTGAAGCCCGTCCCCCAGAGCAGTGCCCGGTCGTCCTCGACGAGCAGGTAGCTGTTCATCGTCGTGAAGCCGCGCACGTCGAGCGGGTGGCTCGACGCGCGCCCGTCAAGGGCGTACCCGTTGACGAGCGCGAAGAGCTTGCCCGCGGCCAGCTCGATGATCTCGCTGTGCATCGCGAGGGAACGTACCAGCGGAGCGCCTGCGCTCAAAACGAGAAGCGCTCGTGCCGAGGTGCGCACCGGTCGTGGCGCCGCTCCGGTAAACTCGGCAGCCGCCGGAGGGGTGGCAGAGCAGTCGAATGCGGCGGTCTCGAAAACCGTTACGGGCCTCTGGGTCTGTCGAGAGTTCGAATCTCTCCCCCTCCGCTCTCACGGGCCGGATCCCGCTCACGGAGCGGGGTTCCGGCGTGGGCGCGAGCCTCCCCACGAAGGCAGGCGGTCCGGGAAATGGCTTGGCTGCGCGGTCTCTGTTCGCGCTGCGGCAGTCCCACGACAGTCACATCCACTCGCTCGGCGACTTGATCAGTGAGGCAGGTCAGAGCTAGTGATGTGGACGCGATGACAACCGAGATTCACGAACGCGGGAAGCGAGTGCGGGGCAAGCGCGGGCAGGAAGGCATCAACGTCCGCCACCGCCTGAACTGCACGATGCGTAGCGGCGGCGGCTGTAGCTGTCAGCCGGCGTACCAGGCGCAGGCGTGGTCAGCATTGGAGGGCAAGCAGATCCGCAAGACGTTCGCGTCGCTCGCCGACGCCAAGGCGTGGCGGCAGAACACCCAGGTCGGACTGCGCCAGGGCACCGTCCGCACCCCCTCCCCAACCACCCTGAACCAGGCCGCCAGCGAGTGGCTCTCAGCCGCGCGCACGGGCTCACTTCGACCCACCAGTCCTTGTCTTGGTTCGAGACGCCCACGGTCGAAGAGGCTACCGACAACGGCGTCGGACGCGACCTCTAGGATGCCACCGTGACGACGCAGGCAAACATCTACAGCGGGTTCCAGGACACCGAAGTCGACTTGGAGCTGTCATGGTCGGAGGCCGACCTCCCTGAGCGGGAACGGACAAAGCACGTCCACCGCCTCCACCCGTACCTCGGCAAGTTCGTCCCCCAGCTCGTCGAGATCTTCCTGAACCGGCACTTCTCGAAGGACTCGGTCATCCTCGATCCGTTCGCCGGAAGCGGAACGACGCTCGTGGAGTGCTCAACCTTCGGCTGCAGAAGCGTCGGGGTCGACATCTCTGCCTTCAATGCTCTGCTGTGCCGCGTCAAGACGGCACAGTTCAACCCTTTCGTGGTCGAAACCAACCTACGAGGTGCGTTGAACGAACTTTCCATGCACGTGAAGGATGTCCGTGACCAACTGACTCTTGACGAGGTGCTAACCCCACTCGACGGCGACCTGTCAGAGGGGACCAGCGAGTGGCTCGCGGCATGGTTCGATCCTCATGCGTTGTCTGAGCTTCTCACCTACCGGGCTCTCATCCGAAAGTACCCTGAGACAGCCGACCTGATGAAGATTGTTATGTCGCGTTCAGCGAGGTCCGCACGGCTTGTCACCCACTTCGGTCTCGACTTCGCGAAGGAACCTCAGACTGAGCCGTACTATTGTCGGAAACACTCCCGAACGTGTCAGCCGACGAGGGAGGCGTACAAGTTTCTGCATCGATACACACTTGATTCTATCAAGCGCGTGAAGGAGTACGAGCGGCTGCGCAAACCTGTCGACGTGACGATCCACCATGGCGACTCAAGAGTGATCGAGTATGGAACACGGTTTGACGGCTTGATCACCTCTCCGCCATATCCGGGTCGGATCGACTACCACGAACAGCACCGCTATGCTTTCGACCTTTTACAGCTGCAAGATCTGAGAGTCGATGAGATCGGAGCCGCCAAGAAGGGGACATCACGTTCATCGGTCGATGCTTACGTCAACGACATCACGGCGGTGTTTGCGAACGCTCGGGAACATATGTCGAGAAACGCTCTTGCCGTGATCGTGATTGACGATCAGAGGAGCCTCTACGACGGCATCCTGGCGGACGCGGGGTTCTCGATTCAGGAACGCTTGAGGCGGCATGTGAATCGACGGACGGGTCGTCGACAGGGCGAGTTCTTCGAGGAGATCATCCTTGCTCGTGCGTAGCTAATCATCGAGCAAGTACGCGTCGATCTGGTCGCGGTACTTTTCTCCCTCTCGCCGAGCGATGGCAAGGAGATCGTCCCAGGTGCCAGGGCCACCTAGCCGCTCCCAGAACTCGCTTCCGACTAGGACGACCCTGTCTCTTTTCATGTCGAACCACCGCATTGGCAGTCCCCACGCGTAGGCGGAACGCGGTCCATAGGGATTGAACGGGAGAGCGTAGAACTGGCATTCGCGCCGTTCGATCGCCGTCAACTTCAACATTTTCTCCTTCGAGACTTTCGTCTGGTCGGAGTTCGGCTTTGGCGATTTGATCTCGAAGTACTCGTGACTCGCCCGGTCGGATTCCGAGTTGCCGATGGCCACATCGCAGGTTACGTGGCAAGGTTCTGTCGGCCCGGATGCCGCCGCTAAGACCTCTGCCATCTCAGCATCCCAGTCGGGCTTCCGCCGCCCGGCTTCAAGATCACCGAGGATCCGGTGGATCACGTGCAACTGATTGGAGTGAATCTCTGCTTCGTACACGTAGCCCTGCTGCGCCCAATCACGCACACCGAGGCTCGCTTCGATTGCCGCTTTCTCCCAAACGTTTCCAAGGCTGGTCGAGAACGACCGCTCGAACTTAGAACCCTTCCAGATAGCTGGCGGTACGAGCGCGAAATGCAGAGGCCGTCGTTCACGTTCAAATTCCTCATTCCACGGCTCCTTCGCGACCCTTGTTCGAAGCGTGCTAACGAGCGGTGCCGCCAGTATCTGGCCTAGTCGACGTTCTACATCAGGCGAGAACCCCATGTCGTTTAGTTGTCGGCGAGGTAGTCAACTCCTGCGCCTGGAAGTCACTGCGGGTTTATCTCGGACGCATCGGGGGTTGCGATCGATGGCGGCGATCTCGCCGAACGCATCAGCGACCAGCTCGAGCCAACGCCTAGGCCGGCGCGCCCACGGCGATGAGGCACCGACGGTGTCGTCAACGACCGTTGCAGCGACGCGTTGCACCAGCGCAGCCACGTCGGTCGGGCTCGGCGCCGGCGCACCGGCGCTCCGCGGATGCCTCGCTGCCGTCACAGGATCACGGTAGCCAGGCGGTCAGTCGCGCACCCCGTAGGCGCACCAGCGGGCGCACGGATGATGTTCTCCCTGCTCAGAGCTATCTTTGGTGCGGTCTTCAGAACCGTCCCCGGCTACGCCGCCGAGAGCACGGCGCCCGTGCGCAGCCAGGCGGGCCTGAGTGCCTCGAACGGATCGGCGTGCGGCAGCTCGTCGGCGTGCGGCAGCTCACCGGCGTGGTCGACGAGTGCCACCAGCTTCCGGCGGTCTCGTTCGAGGCTTCTGTCCGGCAGGCACCCGCCCGTCACTTCCTCGGTCTGACCGCCACCCCCTAGCGAAGAGACGGTCTGCAGGAGATCAGCACGATGCAGTGCGGGCCGATCCGCCACCAGATCGCCACCACGACTGGCACCGCGTCCGTCGAACCGCTCTTCACCCAGTCCGCCGACCAGACGCTCGGCTGACCTCCATCGGCCAGTTGAGACACTGGATGGCCCTCCCCGGGTCGAGTACCCTGAACGCGACACCCGCGACAGAGGAAGGCTTGCGATGAGGTTCACCCGGATTACCGTGCGGCCAGAGCAGATGGGCGGCGTTCCCTGCGTGCGTGGGCTGCGAATCCCGGTGGCGACCGTCATCGACATGGTCGCCGACGGGATGAGCCGGCAAGAGATCGTCGCGGCCTACCCCGACCTCGAAGCCGCCGACGTCGAGGAGGCGCTGCACTACGCAGCCGAGGCCGTGCGCGAACGCGAGCTCCCGCTGGCCACCGCCAGTTGAGATTCCTGATCGATAACGCGCTCTCCCCGCGCATCGCCGACAGCCTCAACGACGCCGGCCACGACGCCGTCCACGTCCGCGCCTACAACCTCCAGGCCGCCACCGACGACGAGATCGTCGAACGCGCTCGTGCTGAGAGCCGCGTCGTCGTCTCCGCCGACACCGACTTCGGCACGATCCTCGCGCTACGCCAGGAACGACAGCCGTCCTTCGTGCTTTTCCGTCGCGGTACCGAGCGACGCCCCGAACAGCAAGCCGCGCTGCTCCTCGCCAACCTCGCCGCCTGCGCCAAGGATCTCGACGACGGCGCCGTCGTCGTGCTCGAGCCCGGACGCCTCCGCATCCGCCAGCTGCCGATCGGCGACTGAGCACCCGCGACCCGCCACACCGTGACCGCGCCCACGAGTTCCGATCGCTGTGAGCCCTCCCGGGTTTGACGGAGGCTTCGATGCCAGGGTTTGCCTGGCGGAGGGAGAAGCCCGTTGTCATGGCGAGATCTCGGAAGTATCCGGTGGAGTTGTTGGAGCGTGCTACCAGGTTGGTGTTCGAGTCGGGCC
>JANXXF010000048.1 GCA_025350775.1 Actinomycetes bacterium | reverse complement strand
CAGCGCGACGACGAGCGGCGCCAGCCGCTGCCGCCACGCGCCCGCGCGGTCGACCGCGACCGCGACCAGGGCCGCGAGCGCGAGGCAGGCGATCGGCAGCAGGCGCTCCGGCACACGCGGGAAGCGAAGCGGCGGCACGTGCTGCCAGAGGGTCTCGTACAGCGGGAAGTTCGTGCCCAGGGCGAGGATCACCGGCAGCAGCAGCCCGAGGCCGAGCGCTATGGCCAGCGCTCGCCGCCGGTCGCGGATCAGCAGGGCCAGCCCGGCGAGCGCGACGAGCGGTGTCGCCCAGCCCAGCAGAACATAGCTCTCACTGCCGTGCCGCTCCGAGCGGGCGAGGAAGTCGAGCCACTGCGCCGAGTAGAGCCTCACCTCGTCGAGCGAGCGGCCCTGAGCGTCGATCGACCCGGCGATCACCCCGCGCTGCACGGCGACGCCGGCGGCGGCCGCCAGCGCCACTGCCACGCACGTACCGGCCAGCGGCCGCGGCGCGCGCGACCGGCAGAGCGCGTAGAGCGCGAAGAACGGGATCGCGCCGAGCGCGAGATGCACCTGTCCCGAGAGCGGGATCGACACCAGCGCAAGCGCGGCCAGCCCCTGCCAGCGACGCGCCCGACGCCGGGCGGCGCGCGTCGTCCCGGCCCCCGCGGCGAGCCCTTTCTCGAACGCCCACAGCGCCACCGGCACGAGCAGCGAGATCGGCCCCAACAGATGCCCCGCCGACTGCTGCACCCGGTACGGCGCCAGCGCGAACGCGAGCCCGCCGACAAGTGCCGCCCCGCGGCCCAGCCCCAGCGCCCGCAGCCACGCCAGCGCGGCCACACCGGCTCCGAAGATCGTCAGCAGCACGAACAGGTTCCAGGCCACCACCGGCCCGAACAGCGCGTACAGCGGCCACGCGGGCAGCCCGAACGGCCAGCCGGCCGGATTCACGTTGCCGCTGGTCGCGGGGCGGAGGCTGTACGGGTCGCGCCACGGCGCGGCGCCCCGCCCGAGCTGGTGCCCGACGAGCCAGAGCCGATAGCCGGTCTGGAGATGGTCGCCCGCAGCGGCCTCGCCGTTACCTTGCGCGCCGCCTGCGAGGAAGGCCGAGTCGAAGCTCTTGACCGCCGGCCAGGTGGCCGAGACCGCCCCTGCGATCAGGAGGACGCAGGCGAGAGCGGCAAAGCGCGCGCGGCGCTCAGCACCGCGTCGAGGTCGGGTACTTCGGTGATCTCGTAGAGCCATGCGCCGCGCACGGTACCGTCCGCGGCGACCAGGAATGCGCTGCGCTGGCTGACGCCCTCGAAGCCGCGAAACGTGTGCTCCAGGCCGAAGGCCCGCGTCGCCTCGCGATTCCAGTCGGACAGCAGCGGGAAGTTGAAGTCGAGAGCGCTCGCCCAGGCGATGTGGGTCCACGGCGAATCGCACGAGATGCCGATCGGCCGGATGCCGAGCGCGTCGAACTCGGCCTTGCGGTCGCGCAGCAGCTCCAGCTCGTTCGTGCAGGTCGACGACCAGTCGAAGAGGTAGAAGAGCAGCAGCACGGGGCCGTCCTCGAGCACCTGGTGCAGGCTGAGCGGCTCGGACGGCCCGAGCCAGACCTGCGCGTCGGGGATGGAGTCGCCGATCTGCAGCATGCGGGTCACCCTAGCGCCCCGCTGCGGTGCCGGCGGCGGCCTCGGTGCCGTCGGCGATCTCGCGGGCGACCTCGACGATGTCACGGTTCGTGTTGAACACCCGGAGCTGCCGGTCGGCGCCGTTGCCCCCGGCCAGGATCGCCGAGATGCCCTCGAGCTCGCGCTCGCTGCCGAGCTCCTTCGCGTGCCCGGCGAGATCCTTGAGCGACCGCCGGATCAGCTGGGCGATCGGGACACGGTTGCGGCGGCCGGTCGCGAGATCCATGACGGGTGCTTCGAGGCCGTGGCGCGCGGCCAGCCAGAGATTCTCGTTGGTGAGGACGCGGTGGTGCCGCGGGATCTCCCGGCCTGCTTCGACCTGCTCTGCAAGGGCCTTCACGGCGGCCTGGCAGTACGCGGCGATCGCGACGGCGTCGTCGGCACTGGTGACGGCGTCGCAGATGCGGATCTCGACGCTGCCGAGCGGCGGGTTCGGCCGGATGTCCCACCAGATCTGGGAGGTGTCGGTGATGCAGCCGGTGCGCTCGAGTTGGCCGACGACCTCAGCGTACTCCGCGTAGTCGGCGAAGCGGGGCATGGGACCGGAGCGGGGGAGGGCGGCCACGACCATCCGCCGGCTAGAGGCCAGACCCGTCACCTCGCCGCGCCAGAACGGCGAGCTGGCCGAGAGCGCGAGCAAGGGCGCCAGCTCGATCGCGAGGCCGCGGGCGACGTGGATCGCCGTGTCGGGCGTGGAGACTGCGACGTGGATGTGGAGGCCGAACACCAGCTCGCGACGCGCGATGTACTGGAGCTGCTCGACCAGCGAGCGGTAGCGGTCGCGCGTGGTGATGCGCTGGCTCTCGAACAGGCTGAAGGGATGGGTGCCGGCGGTGCCGAGTCGGAGGTCGCGCTCGTGGGCGACGGCTGCGAGGCCGGCACGCACACGGCTCAGCTCGGCGGCGAGGTCGCTGGCTGTCGCGCAGGTCGCGGTGGCGACCCCGATTGACGACTGCATCAGCTCCGGGCCAACGTTCTCCGCGAGGTCTGCGCTGGCGCCGGCGAGCATCGAGTCGACGCGCTGGGCGAGGTCGAACGTCTCGGGATCGAGCAGCATCGCCTCCTCGGCGATCGTCAGCGCGAACGGCGCCGCCTTGCCGAATGCGTGATCGAGGGCGCTGCTCTTGCCGGTGGCCACGGTTGGAGTCTAGTGCTCTGGCTGGCCGGGCAGGAGCGCCTCGGCCTCGATCTCGACGAGGTAGCGCGGGTCGACCAGCGCGGCGACGACGACGGTGGTGTTCGCGGGCCGGATCGCGCCGAGCAGCTCCCCGTGGACGCGCCCGACGGCGTCGAAGTCCTCGAGCCGCGTCAGATAGGCGCGCACGCGCACGACGTCGGTGATCCCGGCACCGGCCTCGGCGAGTGCGGTGCCGATGATCTCCCAGCAGCGGCGCGCTTGCGCGGCGGCGTCCGCGGGCGGTGGTGCGCCGCCGGGCATCGCCGCGCACGTGCCCGAGACATGGACACGGTCGCCGGCGACGACGGCCCGCGAATACCCATAGAGGGGCTCCCACGGTGAGCCGGACGAGATCAGGCGGCTGGTCACACGGCTAGTATTGCGCCCGGTGGACGCCCTGCGCCAGATCGCTGGCTGGCCCTCGCCGACGGCGGCGGTCGCGCTGGCCTCGGCCGGGGGCGTCGTGGCCGCGCACGGGCCGCAGGAGCAGGTATTTCGCTGGGCCTCCGTGACGAAGCTGGTCACGGCTCTGGCGACGCTCGTCGCGGTCGAGGAAGGCAGCGTCGACCTTGACCAGCCGGCCGGCCCGCCCGGCGCGACGCTACGCCACCTGCTTGCCCATGCGGCGGGTTACTCCTTCGAAGAGGCGACGATCCTGGCCCCGCCCGGGCAGTGCCGGATCTACTCGAACGTGGGCATCGAGGTCGCTGCCGCCGTGGTCGCGGAGGCGGCCGGCATGCCCTTCGCCGACTACCTGCGCGCGGCTGTGCTCGAGCCGCTGGGGCTGCGGGCCGAGCTGCAAGGGTCGCCGGCCAAGGGTCTGTGCGGCTCGGCGGCCGACCTCGCCCGGCTCGGCCGCGAGTTGCTGGCACCGACGCTCGTCGCTCCGGAGACCCTTGCCGAGGCGACGACGGTGGCCTTTCCGGGCCTGGTCGGAGTGCTGCCCCTCTTCGGCCGCCAGGAGCCGTGCGACTGGGGCCTCGGCTTCGAGCTGCGGGACGGCAAGGCGCCCCACTGGACGGGCTCGCTCAACTCGCCGAGCACCTTCGGCCACTTCGGCGGCAGCGGGTCGTTCCTGTGGGTCGACCCGGTGGCGCAGGTGGCGCTCGCCTGCCTCACCGACCTCGACGCAGGGCCGTGGATTCGCGAGGCGTGGCCTGCGCTCTCGGACGCGGTGCTGGCGGAGCTCTAGGCGCTCGGCGCCGGCGGAGGCGTGGTGGCTGCGGCCTCGCGCGCCGCCAGCACTCGCTCCAGCGCCGCGATGCCGTTCAACGAGGCCGGGAAGCCTGCGTACACCGCGAGCTGGAGGATGATCTCGATCAGCTCCTCCTGCGTCACGCCCACGTTGAGCGCCCCCCCGAGATGCACCTCCAGCTGCGGCGTCGCCGTGCCCAGCGCCGTGAGGGCGGCGACGTTGACGATCTGCCGCGTCCGCAGGTCGAGGCCCGGCCGCGAGTAGACCTCGCCGAAGACGAAGTCGACGATCCAGCGCCCCAGGTCGGGTGCCAGCGCCGTCACCTGCTCGACGATCGCCTCGGCATTCGGCCCGGCGAGCTCTTTCAGCCGCTCCAGCCCCCGCTCGTGCTGCTCTGCGCTCGTCATGCGCCTATCCTGCCACGGATGGGACGCGTCGACGGCTGGTGCTTCTGCCCACGCTGCGCTGCGCCGCTGGCGGCAACGCCCGGACGGGTGGACTGCCCGGCCTGCGGCTTCGTGGCGTGGGCGAATGCCGCGCCCACGGCGTCGGCGCTGCTCGAGGACAGCCAGGGGCGTCTCCTGCTGGGCCGGCGTGCCCGTGCTCCGTTCCGCGGCCTTTGGGACACCCCCGCCGGATACGTACGAGCCGGAGGGCGTCGGGCAACTCCACACACTCAATCTCTACTGGAGGGTAAGTGTTATCGACGAAGGGCGCGACCCGGTGCCCGCCGACGACATTGCCGAGCTCGCCTGGTTCCACCGGGACGCGCTGCAGCCCCGGCAGGAGCTTGCCTTCGACTGCGTGCCGCGGGCGCTCGCGGCCTGGAAAGCGCTGAGCCCCGGCTAGACAGCCAGGGCTCAGGCTACGACTGCTGCTCCGCGCGAGCGCGGCGCCGCTCTGGAGGCCAGGGCTCGGGCTACGACCGCTGCTCCGCGCGAGCGCGGGATGCCCCGCGGGGCTACGCCTCGACGAGGCCCAGCGACTTCTCGAGCGCGCCCTTCGGCTGCGCCCCGACGGTTGCCTTGGCGGGCTCGCCGTTGCGGAAGAGGATCATCGTCGGGATCGACTGGACGCCGTAGCGCTGGGCCAGCCCGGGCTCCTCGTCGATGTTCACCTTGACGACGATCAGCTCGTCGCTGCGCTCCTCGGCGATCTTGTCGAGCACCGGGGCGACAGCGCGGCACGGCCCGCACCACTCGGCCCAGAAGTCCACGATCACCGCCTTGTCGCTCTTGATGACCTCGACGTCGAATGTCTGCTCTGTAACTGCGTGCGCCATCTCGTCCTTTCGGTTCGCTCCGTCAAGGATGAAAACGTCGCGGCGGCGGGAACCCTTCCCGCTGCTTCCTGCCGGGGGTCTAGGCGCCCGAGCGGGCGTCTGCCAGCTCGGTGTCGCTCGCGGCGCGATCGAGCAGGTCGAGCGCCTCGTCGAGGCGGCCGTCTGCGCGCAGCACGTGCGCCCAGGCCCGCCACAGCTGGCGGACGTAGCGCCCCTCGCGGGCGAGCAACGGCTCGGCCACCTTGAACTCGGCCAGCGCGGCGGCGACATCACCCGTTGCTGCCAGGCCCTCGGCCAGCGCCCAGCGGGCGCGACCCTGCTCGGCGGGGGCCTCACCGTCGAGGATCACGAGCGCCTCGCGGGCCAGCCGGATCGCGGTGACGCCGTCCTGGCGGCGCGCGGCGAGCTTGGCCCGCTCGGAGCAGAGCGCTGCGCGGTGCAGGGCGTCGCCGCCGAACTCGAGCAGCCTGAATGCCCGCAGGAACTGCTGGTCGGCGTCGTCGAGCCGGCCGTCGCTGAGCAGGATCTCGCCGCGGAGCAGATGGGCGCGGCCCAGTGACAGCGAGTCCTCGGTGGCTTCGAGCAAGCCGATCGCCCTGCTGATCTGCTGCAGCGCGAACGAGGTGCGTCCGGAGATCGCGGCGAGCCGCGCCTGCGACCAGTAGAGGCGCACCTGCGAGTACGGGTCAATGGCGTCGCCCGCCCGCTCGATCGCGTCGGCGACGGCATGCTCGGCGCCGACGATGTCGCCTGCGTCCGAGAGCGCATAGCTGAGATAGGTCGCGAAGCGCACCTGCGCGCTCGCGCCGGCGGGGCCGACCTCGGTCGCCTCAACGAGGCAACGGCGGAAGAGCTCGATGGCGCGGGCGGGGCGCCCGGACTCGCTGTAGGAGCGGCCGAGCTGCGCAAAGACGTCGGGGTGGGTGAGCGGGGTCACTTCGGGGTCGGCGATGGCGCCTTCGAGCAGGCCGACCGCCTCATTGTGCGAGCCGCGCTGCGCTGCCGTCAGGCCAAGCGCGGTGCGCGTGCGGCGCGCGGCGACGGTGTCGCGGGTGTCGAGCGACTCGAGCAGGAGCTGGCGGAGCGCTGCCTCGACCCTCTCCGTGTCATCGCCGAGCCGCAGCTCCAGCTCGAGGCCGGCGATGCGCAGCTCGCGTTCGCGGGCGTCGTCAGGGTTGCTGCCGGTCTCGAGGAACTCCACCGACGTACCCAGCTTCTCGGCCAGGACACGCAGCGCCTTGATCGAGGGCTGGCGATCGCCGTGCTCGAGCCGATGGATGTAGGCGGCGCTGACGCCGGCGCAGGCGGCGGCGCGCAGGCTCAGCCCGCGGTCGGCGCGCAGCTGCCGGATGCGCGCGCCGATCGTGCCGGCCTGACTGTCGTGCTGCTCGCTGGTCACTGACATCTCCGCTCGTATATTCGCCTGAAATGGGTC
>JANXXF010000023.1 GCA_025350775.1 Actinomycetes bacterium | reverse complement strand
CGACGACCTTCTGGTCCCAGTCGTCGCCGCCGAGGTGGCCGAGAAGGCCAAGATTGAGCTGTCGTCCTCCAGCGAGACGACGATCAACCTGCCGTACATCACGGCCAGTGCCGAAGGCCCCCTGCACCTGGACGAGAAGCTCACCCGCTCGCAGTTCCAGCAGATGACGTCCGACCTGCTCGACCGGTGCAAGGCACCCTTCGCCAACGTGGTCAAGGACGCTGGCATCACCGTCGCGGCCATCGATCACGTCGTCCTCGTCGGTGGCTCCACCCGGATGCCCGCCGTCGTCGACCTGGTCCGTGACCTGACCGGCGGCAAGGAGCCCAACAAGGGCGTCAACCCCGACGAGGTCGTCGCTGTCGGCGCTGCCCTGCAGGCCGGTGTCATCAAGGGTGAGGTCAAGGACGTCCTGCTCCTTGACGTCACGCCGCTGTCCCTCGGCATCGAGGTCAAGGGCGGTCTGATGGAGAAGCTGATCGAGCGCAACACGACGATCCCGACGCGCAAGTCGGAGACGTTCACGACCGCCGACGACAACCAGCCGTCCGTCGAGGTGCACGTCCTCCAGGGCGAGTCCGAGATGGCCGCGTTCAACAAGACGCTCGGCAAGTTCCAGCTCGTCGGCATCCCGCCGGCGGCGCGGGGCCTCCCGCAGGTCGAGGTCAGCTTCGACATCGACGCCAACGGCATCATCAACGTCTCTGCCAAGGATCTCGGCACCGGCAACGAGCAGCAGATCCAGATCACCGGCGGCGGCGGCCTCAAGGACGACGAGATCAAGCAGATGGTGAAGGAGGCCGCGGAGCACGCCACCGAGGCGCACCGCCTGCGCGAGCTGGCCGAGGCCAAGAACAACGCCGAGAGCCTCGCTTACGCCACCGAGAAGAGCCTCAAGGAGCACCGCGACGAGATCGACGCCGCCGAGGCCGCGACCATCGAGGGCCGCATCATGGAGCTCAAGGCTGCGCTCGAGGGCGCCGACGCGGACGAGATCAGGGCGAAAACCGATGCGCTCCAGGAGGCAGCGCACAAGCTGTCCGAGGCCGTGTATGCGAAGGCGACGGCGCAGGCCTCGGCGGGCGGTGCCGGCGCCTCGGGTGACGGCACCGGCGCGACGGCCGATGACGAGGAGGTCGTCGAGGACGCGGACTACGAGGTCGTGGGCGAGGAGAAGAAGTAGCCGTGGAGCCGACCCATACGGTGACTCCCGGCGGGGAGGCGCAGAGCGACGAGGTGCGGTTCGGGCCCGTCGAGCGGGAGGAGCAGGAGCTCTCCCCGCTCGAGGCGGCACTCGCCCGCGCGGGGGACGCAGAGGGCAAGCGGGACGAGTACCTCGCCGACCTCCAGCGCCTCGCCGCGGACTTCGACAACTTCCGCAAGCGGGTCGCGCGCGACCAGCAGGCCCTCGTTGCGCGCGCCGCGGAGCGGCTCGTCGCCGAGTTGATCCCGGTGCTGGACGACCTCGAGCGCGCGGTCGCCGTGGCGGCGGAGTCGGCCGAGGCGACGCTCGAGGAGGGGATGCGGATGGTGCAGCGCGCCCTCCACGGCGCGCTCGCCCGCGAGGGCCTCGAGGAGGTCGCGGTCGACGGGCAGTTCGACCCGCACCAGCACGAGGCGCTCATGCAGCAGCCGTCGGAGGCGCCCGAGGGCACGGTCATCCAGGTGCTCCAGAAGGGCTACCGCCTCGGCGACCGCGTGGTGCGACCGGCGCGAGTGATCATCGCCGGCCCGCCGCCCCAGGCGCCCGCGCCCGCGGAGCCGCCGCAGGGCACCTGATGGCGAAGAGCCTCTACGAGACGCTCGGTGTGCCGAAGAACGCCTCCGCCGAGGAGGTCAAGAAGTCGTACCGCTCGCTCGCGCGCAAGTGGCATCCCGACAAGAACCCGGGCGACGCGGCAGCCGAGGAGAAGTTCAAGGAGATCCAGGGCGCCTACGACATCCTCTCGGACGCCGACAAGCGCAAGCAGTACGACACGTTCGGCTCGGGGAACGGCCGCATGGGTGGTGGCGGCGCGGGCGGGCCAGGCGGCGCGGGCCCCGTCTTCACCGACTTCCAGTTCGGCGACCTCGGCGACATCTTCGGCGGGCTCTTCGGCAGCGGGCGCGGTGGGCGTGGCGGCGGCGCCGGGGCGGGGGCCGGAGCACGCGGCCAGGCCCAGCGCGGCACGCGCGGCAACGATGTCGAGGTGGCGGTGAGCCTCTCCTTCGAGGACGCCCTGCACGGCGTCGAGGTGAAGATCCCGGTCGAGCTGGAGACGACCTGCACGACCTGCGCCGGCACCGGCGCCCGGCCGGGCACGACGCCGGTCATCTGCCCCGAATGCAAGGGCCGCGGCGTGAAGGCCGAGAGCCAGGGGCTGTTCGCGCTGTCGCAGCCATGCCCGCGCTGCCGCGGCAACGGCACCGTGATCGAGTCGCCCTGCGGCCACTGCCACGGCAGCGGGCGCGAGCAGCGCACGAAGCGCTACACGGTCAAGATCCCGGCCGGCGTCAAGGACGGCACGCGCATCAAGCTCAAAGAGAAGGGCGAGGCCGGCTACGGCGGCGCGCCCGCCGGCGACCTCTTCGTGGTGACGCGCGTCGCCGAGTCGGCGCTGTTCGAGCGGCGTGGGGCGGACCTCGTCGTCGAAGTGCCGATCACCTATCCCGAGGCGGTGCTCGGAGCGACCGTCGAGATCCCGACACCCGACGGCTCACGCCTCTCGCTGAAGGTGGCGCCCGGCACCGAGGACGGCAAGCTGCTGCGCGTGCGCGGCCACGGCGCGCCGAAGCTCGCCCCCGCCACCGGCAAGGGCGACCTGCTGGCACGGCTGAAGATCGTCGTCCCGGTGAAGCCGGCGAAGGCCGAGCGCGAGGCGATCGAGGCGCTGGCCAAGGCCGCAAACTACGACCCGCGCGAACGGCTGTTCCGGTGAGAGCGGTGACACGCCGTGGATGACCGTCCCTGCTACATGATCAGCGTCGCCGCCGAGCTCGTCGGCATGCACCAGCAGACGCTGCGCATCTACGAGACGAAGGGGCTCGTGCGGCCACGCCGCACGCCCGGCAACACGCGGCTCTACTCCGAGCTCGACCTCGAGCGCCTGCGTGTGATCCAGCGCCTCACCACCGACCTCGGCCTCAACCTGGCCGGGGTCGAGCGGGTGCTCCAGCTCGAGGACGAGTTGGCCCAGCTGCGGGCGCGCGTGACGCGCCTGGAGCGCGAGATGCGCGAGGCCGTCGACGAGACCCACCGCACGTACCGACGTGACCTGGTGCCGCTGTCGCAGTCGGTCGAGCTGGTGCCGCTCCGCCTGCGTCCGCGAACACTTCGACGTGATAGCACATGACAGTGTGCTATCAGCCCACCATCCAGCCCAGGAAGTGATGCAGCCATGGACTTCACCAAGCTCACACTGAAGAGCCAGGAGGCGGTGGCCGCCTCCCACGAGAGCGCGCGCAAGCGCGGCAACCCCGAGGTGCATCCCGAGCACCTGATCCTCGCGCTGCTCGAGCAGGAGCTGCCGAAGACCCTGCTCGGGCCGCA
>JANXXF010000005.1 GCA_025350775.1 Actinomycetes bacterium | reverse complement strand
GACGCCTCCCAGATCACGATCAAGGCTTCGCGAACCGCGTCATCGTAGAGCCGCCGTTCCTCTGCCTGCTTGCGAGCGGCGGCCACACGATGCTCATCGACGTGCAGGAGCCGACACGGCACGTCCTGCTCGGGCAGACGCTCGACGACGCAGCCGGTGAGGCGTTCGACAAGGGCGCGCGCCTCCTCGGCCTCGGCTACCCCGGCGGCGCCGCGATCGACCGTCTAGCGCGCGAGGGTGACCCGCTCGCCTACTCGTTCCCCGTGGCCCGCGTGCCGGGCCTCGATTTCTCGTTCTCGGGCCTCAAGACCTCGCTGCTGTACACGGTGCGCGACCTCTCCGCCGACGAGCTTGCACGGCGGCGCGCCGACCTCGCCGCCAGCTACCAGCGCGCGATCGTCCGAGCGCTCGTCGAGCGGCTGCAGGCGGCCGCGGAGCGGACGGGTGCTGCCAGGGTCGCCATCGTGGGGGGCGTCGCCGCCAACTCGGAGCTGCGCGTGGCCCTGCCGGCCGACGCGTATCTGGCACCGCTCGCACTGTGCACCGACAACGCCGCGATGATCGCCTCGGCCGCGCGCTTCCTGCCGGCGCTGGCGTACCCGGAGTACCTCTCGCTCGATGCATATGCCGCGGCGTAGCCGGTCGCGGTGACGGCGGCGCGGCCCCGGCGGGCCGTTGCGGGCTGGCGCGTGGCGGTACTGGCGTCGACACTCGCCGTTGTGGGAGCCTCGCTCGTGGACGCTGCGGCCGCGGCTCGTCCGGCGGCCGCTACGGCGGCGGCCGTGTCGCTGTCGCTGACGCAGACGCTGTCGCCGTCGATCGTCGTCCTACGGGCTCCTTCGGTCGCCGATCGTCTCGTCGCCGCCGGAGGCGAGGCTGCGGAAGCGGCCGAGCGCGCCTGGAGCGCCGATGCGTTTCACGCGCAGGAGAGGGTGCTCGCGCGCCTCGCCCGGGCGGGCGCCCCCGCCCGGCCCGACCACCGTTTCAGCCGCGCGCTGAACGGCTTCTCCGCCTCGCTCGGCGCAGTCCAGGTCGCCGCCCTCGAGGCCGACCCGGCCGTCGCCGGCGTCTATCCCGTGCGCCGTGCCGTCGGCCTCCCGGCTGCGCGCCCGCGGCGAGGCGGGGCCGTGCCTGACCCTGGTGGCCGCCGCGACGCTGTGGGAACGGGTGCCGGGAGGGCCGGTGCCGGTGCCGGTGCCGGCATCGCCGTGATCGGGGCGGGCGCCACGCAGACGGCGGCGCTGGCGGCTGCCGTCGCCGGCCGGGCACCCGGCAGCCTGACGTTGCCGGTCGTCGTCCAGGGGCCGCCGACGACCGTCGGCCTGCTCGCAGCGCTCGAGCGGGCGCTCGACCCCGACGGCGACGGCGACTGCCACGACGCCGCGCGCGTCATCGTAATCGGGGTGGTCGAGCCGTTGGCGGCGCTGCCGGATGCGCCGTCGGCGCGCGCGGTGGCGGGCGCAGCCGCCCTCGACTCCGTGGTCGTCGTCCCGGTCGGCGAGGGAGGGGCAGCCGGGCCGCTGTACGGCAGCCTTGCCGGGCCGGCCGGCGCGTCGGCCGCGATCATCGTGGCCGCCGGTGAGCTCCGGGCCGGACAGGTCAACCTCGCTGCCGGCTCGGCGTCGGGTCTGGCGCCTGGCCGGAGCGCGTCGTTCGTGCTCGCCCCCGGTCGGCGCTCCGTCGATGCGGCCGCGGCGGTCGCCGCGGAGGTTGCGCTCCTGCTGCAGGTGAGGCCAGGGCTCAGTGCCCGCACCGCCCGTGCCGTCGTCGAGGGCTCGGCGCGCCCGGCGCTGCCACCGGCTGCGGGCGTCGCCGACCTCGCGGCGGCGCTCGCGGCGGAGGTGGCGGTCGAGCTGTCTGCGCTTGCCGTCGACGGCACGGGTGTTGCGACCGTCCGCAACATCTCGACGCGGCCGCTCCGGGTCGAGGTCACCGTGGACGGGGCCGGCACCGCGCTGCCACACGCACTCGCCCTCGCTCCGGGCGCGAGCGGCCGTGTCGTCATCCACACGAGCGCGCCCACACAATCCGCGCCGCTGGGCGCACCGCTGGGCGCACCGCTGGGCGCGCTGTCGACTGGCGACGCCGTCAACGCCGGGGCCCTCGTCGTCACACCTGACGATGGGGTTGCGGCGCGCGCCCGCTGGGTGCGGGTCTCCCCGCGCCCGGTGCCGCTCCTGGCCCACGTCACGCTGACACGACCGTTCGGAGCGACCGTGTCCGACGCAACCCCGGCACGTCTCGACATCAGCGCGGGCGCAGTGCTGGGAACGGGCGCCACCCGGCAGTTCCGCCCGCTCGCCCGGCTCGACGTCGAGCTGTGGTCGGCACGCCGCCGTCTCGGCCTGCTCGTCCGGCTGCGCGACGTCCTCCCGGGACGGTACGTCGTCGGCCTTACCGGCCGCGGCCCCGGCGGTGCCCGACTGGCGCCCGGCCGTTACGCCGTCCGTGTCGTCGCGGTGCCGGCGGACGGCACGGTGGCGCAGCGCCGGGACCTCAGTTTCCGCGTGACGTAGGCGATAGTCTCGAGGTAATGAGCGCCATCGAGTCCCACCTCCGCGAAAACCCCTACGACATCGCGCGCGACCAGCTCCGCCGCGTCGCCCAGCGCTTCGACATCGAGCCCGGCATGGTCGAGCTGCTCGGGGCCATCAAGAAGTCGGTCGAGGTCGCCGTCCCCGTCCGCATGGACGACGGCTCCGTCCGTGTCTTTCGCGGCTACCGCGTCCAGCACAACGTCACGCGCGGGCCGTCGAAGGGCGGCATCCGCTTCCATCCGGACGTCGTGCTCGACGAGGTCAAGGCGCTCGCGATGTGGATGACCTGGAAGTGCTCGCTCATGGGCATCCCGTTCGGCGGCGCGAAGGGCGGCGTTGCCTGCGACCCGAAGCGGCTCTCGCACGGCGAGCTGGAGCGGCTCACCCGGCGCTACACGACCGAGATCATCGACCAGATCGGCCCTGACATCGACATTCCGGCGCCCGATGTCGGCACCGATGGCCAGACGATGGCCTGGCTGTATGACACGTACTCGATGAACAAGGGGCACAGCGTGCTCGGCATCGTCACCGGCAAGCCGCTGTCGCTGGGTGGCTCGCTCGGCCGCACCGAGGCGACCTCGCGCGGCGCGCTCTTCTCATTGCAGCAACTCATGAGCCGGCGCGGTGAGACGCTCGCGGGCAAGCGCGTCGTCGTGCAGGGCTTCGGCAACGTCGGCTCGATCCTGGCGAAGTTCCTCGCCGCCGAAGGCGCACTCGTGGTCGGGCTCTCCGACTCAGGCGGTGGGATCGCTGCCGAGAGTGGTATCGACGTGATCGCCGCGCTCGCGCACAAGGCCGCGACCGGATCGCTCGCCGGGCTCGCCGGAACGGTGCCCGTCTCGAACGAGAGGCTGCTCGAGCTCGACTGCGACATCCTCGCCCCGTGTGCGCTCGAGCAGGTGATCAGCGAGGAGAACGCGCCGCGGATCCGGGCAACCGTGATCTGCGAGGGCGCGAACGGCCCGGTAACGCCTACCGCCGACGCCATCCTCGAAGCGCGCGACATCCTCGTCATCCCTGATGTGCTGGCCAACGCCGGTGGTGTCGTCGTCTCGTACTTCGAGTGGGTGCAGGGGCTCCAGGAGTACTTCTGGACGGAGGAGGAGGTCAACCGCCGCCTCAACGAGATCACGGCGCGCGCGTTCGCTGCGACCTGGGAGCTGAAGGAGCGTGAAGGTTGCTCGCTGCGGATCGCGGCGTACGGCCTCGCCGTGCAGCGTGTCGCCGAGGCCTCGGCGCTGCGCGGTCTCTACCCCTGACGGCGAAGCTACCATCGGGCCATGCCAGGCCCGCGCGTCACCCTGTTCCACGCCGAGGGCTGCCACCTGTGCGACTCCGCGCGGGCTGCACTGCTGCGCCTGCGCGAGCAGGCCGTCTTCGAGCTGGAGGAGGTCGACATCACGGGTGTGCCCGCGCTCGAGGCGGCGTACCGCGAGTGGCTGCCGGTGGTGGACATCGAGGGCGAGCGCGCGTTCGTCTATTTCGTGCAGCCGCAGCCGTTCCTCCGCAAACTGGCGCGTCACGAACTCGACACTTCGTGACACCTCGTCGCCGCTGCCCACGCGGTCAGCGCTACTCTATGAGCTGTTACGAACCTCGACGTGCGGTGAAGGAGCAACTGTGGCGGATCGCTTGACGGTCGGTGTGGCGGCGAGGCTTAGCCGGTATCTCCAGGTACTCACCCAGGCCAGGAAGATGGGCAAGGAGCGCATCTCGTCGCAGGAGATCTCCGACTACACCAACATCAACGCCACGCAGATCCGGCGCGACCTCTCCGGCTTCGGCAAGTTCGGCAAGCGCGGTGTGGGCTACAACATCGAGTCGCTGCTCGGCGAGATCCGCAAGATCATCCGCACCCAGGGCCAGCACAACGTCGCGCTGGTCGGCGCCGGCCGTCTCGGCCAGGCGATCGCGAGCAGCCCGATTTTCGGCGAGCACGGCATCAACATCGCTGCCGTCTTCGACAGCGACCCGCGCAAGATCGGCGAGCCGATCGGCCAGATCGCAGTCAGCGACTACGCCACCCTCAGGGACGCAGTGCGTGAGAAGAGCATGATCATCGGCGTCATCGCGGTGCCGGCGACGGCGGCGCAGGGAGTGGCCGACGACCTGGTCGCCGCCGGCATCAAGATCATCTTCAACTACAGCGAGGCACTGCTCGACGTGTCGAGCGACGTGGCGGTGCACACGTCGAACCCAGCGGTCGAGTTGCTGCACGCGCTGTACTTCCACCTGACGTAGCCCGGCCGCGGCAGCGGTCTGTCCCGCGGGCGCATCCGGTAGCGTCGTGCCGATGCGGATCCTGCTCTGGCACGGCTACCTTCTGGGGGGAACCGGCTCGAATGTCTACACCCGCGCGCTCGCGCGCGAGTGGTCGCTGGCCGGGCACGACGTCACCGTCGTCTGCCAGGAGCGGCACCCGGAGCTCTACGACCTCGGCGGCGCCCGCGTCGTCCGGCCCGACGTCGGCCCGACCCTGCCGGTGTTCGTGCTCGACCGCTATGAGGGCATCGCGGCCCGTCGCCTGCACGAGCTGGAGCGCGCCGACGCGCAGCGTTTCGTCGACGCCAACGTGGCCGCACTCCGCGAGCTGCTCCCGGCGGACCTCGTCTTCACCAATCATGTGCTGCTGGGCGCGCCGGTCGGGGCCGCGGTTGGCGCCCCGTTCGTGGTCAAGGCGCACGGCTCGGAGCTCGAGTACTCGATGCGTGGCCGCCCCGATCTCGCCGCGTGGGGGAGGGAGAGCCTGCGCGAGGCGCGTGCCGTCTACGTCGGCTCGGCGCATGTCCGTGAGGTGCTCGAGGCGGTGTGCGGCCCGCTCGACCGGCCCGAGCGGGTGCACGAGGTGCCGCCCGGCGTGGATGTCGACGAGTTCCGGCCCGAGCCGTGGCCGCAGGCGCTGGCGGCGCTGCTCGACGAGGCTCGCCGCGATGCGCCGAACCCTGGCAACGCCAACGAGCGCCTGCCCGACGGGGGCAACGCCGAGCGGCTCGCGGCCTTCCTCGCCGGCGACCGGCCGACTGTCCTCTACTTCGGCAAGCTCATCCACAACAAGGGCGTCCACCTGCTGCTCGAGGCCCTGCGTGGCCTCGACGTACGCGCCGTGATCGTCGGCTTCGGCGACCACCGGCACGACCTCGAGGCGCTGGCCGGCTCACTGGGCGAGAACGTCCTCTTCACCGGCCCGCTCGAGCATCGCCACTTGCGCCACCTGGTGCCGCTCTGCGACGTCTCGGTGGTGCCGTCGATCTTCCCCGAGGCGTTCGGCATGGTCGCGGCCGAGGCTGCCGCCGGCGGGGCGTGCCCGCTGGTCGCGCGCCACTCCGGCCTTGCCGAGGTGGCCGCCGGCGTCGAGCAGGAGTACCCGCCACACCTCCGCCACCTCGCCTCCTTCGAGAGCGGCAACGTCGCTGACCTCCGTGCCCGGCTCGTCGAGCTGCTGGCCCTGACTCCGGCCGAGCGGGTCCAGCTGCAGGCGGCCGCCCGCCGGGCCGTCGTCGCCCGCTGGAGCTGGGCAGGGATCGCGCGGCGGCTGCTCGAGCTCGCCGTCGTCGAGTAGCGCCCGGCGCAACAGCGCTTCCCGAAGTAAAGTAGTGCCGCCATGGGCGACTCGCAGAAACTGACCCCCGAAGAGCAGATCGCGCTGTGCCGCGAGCAGTTCGAGGGCGGCACCGACTTCACCCTCGCCGTCGAGGAGGAGTTCGCGCTGCTCGATCCCGAGACGCTGAGCATGGTGAACCGCTTCGAGGAGATCGTCGCGGCCGCGCCGGGCAGCCCGCTCGAGCCGCATCTCGCTGGCGAGCTGATCGCTTCCGAGGTCGAGGTGAAAACCGGCCGCTGCGAGACGTTCGCCGAAGCCGCCGAGCTGATCCCGGAGCGTCGCCGCCAACTGCTGGCGATCACCGATGGGCTCGGCATGGAGCTCGCCTCGATCGGTACGCACCCGTGGTCGCCCTGGCAGGACCAGCGCATCATCGACACGCCACACTACCGGCGCAACGACGAGATCCTCAAGTACGTCGTCTGGCGCAACAACACGTTCGGCCTGCACGTGCACGTCGGCATCAAGGGGGTCGACCGCGCCATCTGGGTGATCAATGCGCTGCGCAACCACCTGCCCACGCTGCTCGCCCTCTCCGGCAGCTCGCCCTTCGCGGAGGGCTGCTTCACGTACCTGCACTCGGCGCGCACGCAGCTCTTCACCAAGATGTTCCCGCGCTGCGGCATACCCGACGCGTTTGCCGACTGGGCCGAGTTCGAGGAGTACGTCCGCCTGCTCTATGCCACGCGCTCGATCGACGAGCACACGCAGCTCTGGTGGAGCGTCCGCCCGCACCTCGCCTATCCGACGGTCGAGATCCGCATCTGCGACGCGCAGGCCACGCCCGAGGAGGCGGTTGCGCTGTCGGCGCTCATCTACTCGCTCACCGCCCGCCTGGCGCGCGCCATCGACGACGGCGAGCCGATCGAGCTGCAGCCGCACCGCCTGCTGGAGGAGAACTTCTGGCGCGCGATCCGGCACGGGCTGGACGGCGAGCTGATCGACCTGGAGCGCAAGGTCGCGATCCCGGCGCGGCAGGCCGTCGAGGATCTCATCGCGTACGTCATGCCCGTTGCCGAGGAGCTCGGAGCGGCGCAGTTCATCGCGATCCCGGAGCGCACCTCTGCGCAGCGCCAGATGGCACTCTACGCCGAGGGCGTGCCGACCTTCGAGATCTACCGCGACATCGTCCGCTCGCTGAGGCCCGTGGCTCGTGTCTAGCGGGGGCCGGCCCGAGCTCGACCCGGAGCTGCTGGCCCGCCTCGCCGCCGAGGTGCAGCGCCTGCCGATCCGCGACCTGCTCGTCCAGACGATCGGGACGATCTCGTCGCTGGCGTGGGGTCGGTTCAGCGGGCCTGGCCGCGACCTCGAGCAGGCGCGCCTCGCCATCGACGCGCTGCGCGCGCTCGTGCCCGTCGTCGCGCCCACCGTGAGCGAGCAGGCCGGCCGCGACCTCAACGCGGTCGTCTCGAGCCTGCAGCTCGCCTACGTGAAGGCGCTCGCCGAGGAGCCGGCGCCGCCCGCCGCTGCGCCCACGCCCACGCCGCCCGCCGCTGCGCCCACGGAGCCGGGCGCCACCGCCGCGCCCGACGAGCCTGCGCCACCCGCGCCGGAGGAGCCCGCCGGTGCCGACAGCTGAGATCGGCATCTTCGGCGGCTCGGGCTTCTATTCGTTCCTGGACGACGTCGAGACGGTCGAGCTCGACACGCCGTACGGCCCGCCGTCGGCCCCGATCACGATCGGCGCAGTCGGTGGCAGGCGCGTCGCCTTCCTGCCGCGTCATGGCCTGAAGCACGACCGGCCGCCGGCGAGGATCAATTATCGCGCCAACGTCTGGGCAATGAAGGAGATCGGCGTCCGGCGCATCATCGGACCGTGCGCCGCCGGCGCCCTCCGAGCTGAGCTGCCGCTCGGCGCCTTCGTCGTCTGCGACCAGTTCGTCGACCGCACCACCGGCCGCGCCGACACCTTCTTCGACGGCCCCGAGGTGGCCCACGTCTCGGCAGCCGACCCGTACTGCCCGAGCCTGCGCGCCACCCTTGTCGAGGCCGCGCGTGCGCTGGGCATCACCGTCCAGGACGGCGGCACCGTCGTCGTCATCCAGGGGCCGCGCTTCTCGACGCGTGCCGAGAGTCGCTGGTTCGCGCAGGCGGGCTGGGACGTCATCAACATGACCGCGTACCCCGAGGGCTACCTCGCCCGCGAGCTGGAGCTCTGCTACGCGAACATCTCGATGGTGACCGACCACGATGTCGGCGCCGACGGGGCGCAGCCGGTCAGCCATGCGCAAGTGCTCGAGACGTTCCAGCGGAACCTCGCCAACCTGCGCAGGCTGCTGTTCGCCGCGATTCCCCGCCTCGCCCCCCAACCGCTGGACATCTGCTCGACCGCACTGACAGGAGCACACGGATGACGAACCCTGGACTGACGCGCAACCGGCTCGCTCAGGCGCCCTACGCCTACTTCGAGGCCGTCGACCGCAAGGACCTCGACGCCTCGCTCGCCTTCTTCACCGAGGGCGCGACTTTCACGGTGCAGAGCGCGCACACGACGTACACCGGCAAGGCCGAGATCGCCGGCATGTTCCGTGGGTTCTTCGCCGACTTCGCGACGATCGTGCACAGCCCGCGCAGCGTCGTCGTCGACGAGGTCGCGCAGAAGGTCTCGAGCGAGCAGATCTGCCCGCACATCGCCAACGACGGGACACCGGTGACGCTGACGACCTGCAACTTCTTCGAGTTCGCGGCCGACGGCCGTTTCGAGCGGGTCATCATCTGGATCGACGGTGAGAGCCCGCTCGTCGGGGAGTAGCAGGGACGGCTGCCGCGCCGTCGAAGCACGTCCCCGGGGACAGCAGGCGCCCCCGCGTGTCCGGCGCCTGTGATAGAAAACGCGCCGCGCCGAACCGGATTCGGCGCAATCACTGTTTGGGAGGGGCCGCCGAATGCATTTCTTCAAAGACCATGCCGTTCTCTGTGGGCTCGTAGCCTCACTGGTCGGCATCGCGTACGGGATCTACCTGATCTTCTGGCTGATGAAGCAGCCAAAGGGCAACGAGCGCATGCAGGAGATCTCCAAGGCCGTCCAGGAGGGCGCTGCGGCATATCTGAAGAAGCAGTACAAGACGATCGCGATCGTCGCGGTCGTCCCGTTCTTCCTGCTGGGCGTCTACCACTACATCTTCAGCTCGTCGGTGTTCGGCTGGGGCACCGCGGTCGGCTTCCTGATCGGGGCCATCCTCTCTGCGGCTGCCGGCTTCATCGGCATGAACGTCGCGGTGCGCTCGAACTCGCGCACGGCCGAGGCGGCCCGCCGCGGCGTCAAGCCAGCCCTCGACGTCGCCTTCAAGGCCGGGTCGGTCACGGGCCTGCTGGTCGTCGGCCTCGGCCTGTTCGGCGTCGCCGGCTACTACTGGGTGCTTACGGGCTGGTTCCACCATGACCCGACCTCGGCGATCGACGACCTGATCGGCCTCGCCTTCGGCGGCTCGCTGATCTCCGTGTTCGCACGGCTCGGCGGCGGCATCTTCACGAAGGCGGCCGATGTCGGCGCCGACCTGGTCGGCAAGCTCGAGGCGGGCATCCCCGAGGACGACCCGCGCAATCCGGCGGTCATCGCGGACAACGTCGGCGACAACGTCGGCGACTGCGCCGGCATGGCGGCCGACCTGTTCGAGACCTACGCGGTCACGGCGGTCGCGGTGATGCTGCTCGGCACGCACTTCGATACGGCCAGCCTCTGGCTCTACCCGCTCGGCCTCGGCGCCGTCTCGATCATCGCATCCGTGATCGGCACCTGGTTCGCGCGCGCCGGCAAGGGCCCGAACTCGATCATCAACGCGCTCTACCGGAGCGTGCTCGTCGCGACCGTGCTCTCGGCCATCGGCTTCATCCCGATCACGATGGCGTTCGACGGCGGCGGTAAGTTCGGCTTCTGGAACCTCTACGGGCCGGCCCTGATCGGCCTCGGCATCACGTTCCTGCTGGTGGGAATCACCGAGTACTACACGGGTAGCCGCTGGCATCCGGTGAAGAAGACCGCGGAGGCCTCGCAGACGGGCCATGCCACGAACATCATCGCCGGCCTTGCCTACGGCATGCAGGCGACCGCCCTCCCGGTGATCGTGATCGCCGTCGGCATCATGGGCGCCTGGTACGCGGCCGGGCACAACCTCTACGGCATCGGCGTCGCGGTGATGGCGCAGCTCTCGATGACCGGCCTCATCGTCGCGCTCGACGCGTACGGCCCCGTCACCGACAACGCGGGTGGCATCGCCGAGATGGCGGACATGCCCGAGTCGGTGCGCACTGTCACCGACCGGCTCGATGCGGTCGGCAATACGACCAAGGCCGTTACGAAGGGCTACGCGATCGGCTCGGCCGGCCTCGCCGCGCTGATCCTGTTCAACGAGTACACAACCCGCCTCGGCGAGGAGAGCGACAAGTTCAAGACAGTCGGGCTCTTCGACCTCTCCAACCCGTGGGTCATCGCCGGCCTCTTCATCGGCGGCCTGATGCCCTTCCTGTTCGCCTCGTACGCGATGACGGCCGTGGGCCGCGTCGGTGGCGAGGTCGTGATGGAGGTGCGCCGCCAGTTCCGGGAGGATCCGGGCATCATGCTCGGAACGAGCCGGCCGGACTACTCCCGTGCCGTCAGCCTGGTCACCGGCTCGGCGATCAAGGGCATGATGCTGCCCGCCGCGATCCCGATCGTCTTCCCGATCGTCGTCGGCATCATCAACGAGCGCGCTCTCGGCGGCCTGCTCATCGGCACCATCGTCACCGGCCTCTTCCTGGCGATCTCGATGACCTCCGGCGGTGGCGCCTGGGACAACGCGAAGAAGCTGATCGAGGACGGCCTCTACGGCGGCAAGGGCTCCGACGCCCATGCGGCCTCGATCACCGGCGACACGGTCGGCGACCCCTACAAGGACACCGCCGGCCCGGCGATCAACCCGATGATCAAGATCGCCAACATCGTTGCGATCCTGATCATCCCGATCGTCGCCTCGATCCACGGTTAGACCTCGGGCGCACGTCCCGCAGCGACCAGCCACCCGGCCGGTCGCTGCGGGACGTAGCCTTCCTCAGCGGTAATGCCCCATAGACGTCGACAGCAGGCCGGTCTGGAGCGTGTCCTCGGGACGCCCGCGCTCTTCGCCACGGCATACGGCAATGTCGGCTCGTCGATCTACTACGCGCTCGGCGTCACAGCGGTCCTTGCGCTCGGCCTGACGCC
Source organism: Actinomycetes bacterium (assembly GCA_025350775.1). Lineage (GTDB taxonomy): Bacteria > Actinomycetota > Thermoleophilia > Gaiellales > Gaiellaceae > CANFDS01. The sequence continues at coordinate 6,657 of JANXXF010000005.1, read as the reverse complement.
GATCGTCTTTGTCATCAGCGGCCTGATCTTCGCTGCCACCGCTGCGACCTACGCCGAGGGCACCGTCCGCTTCCCCGAGGCCGGCGGCTCCGCCAGCTTCGCACGGCATGCATTCAACGAGCTTGTCTCGTTCGGGGCGGCCTGGGCGCAGATGCTCAACTACATCATCACGATCGCCATCTCGGCGTTCTTCGTGCCTCACTACCTGTCGATCTTCTGGACGCCGCTCAAGTCGAACCCGTGGGACATCATCGGCGGGATCGTCGTGATCGTCATCCTCGTCGGCGTGAACATCGTCGGCGTCAAGGAGGCGGCAAGCCTGAACGTCTTCCTCGCTGTCGTCGACTTCGCCACTCAGCTGCTGCTCGTCGCGCTCGGGTTCGTGCTCATCTTCAGCGCGCACACCCTGAGCGCGAACATCCACTGGGGAAGCGCACCGACGTGGACGAACTTCATGCTCGCCGTGCCGATAGCCATGATCGCGTACACGGGCATCGAGACCGTCTCGAACCTGGCGGAGGAGGCGCGCGACCCGGTACGCGCAATCCCGCGCTCGATCGCGCTGGTGGCGGTGGCGGTCTTCGCCATCTACTTCACCCTTCCCTGGATCGCCCTGTCGGCGCTGCCCGTCTACAAGGATGCAAGCGGGCAGTTTGTCTCCAAGCTCGGCCTGACCCCCGACAAGGGCGGCTTCCAGAACGACCCGGTGCTGGGCATCGTCGAGAACCTCGGCCTCAGCGGCACGCTCCTGACGGTGATCAAGATCTATGTCGGCGTCCTCGCGGCGACGATCCTCTTCATCGCGACGAACGCCGGTGTCATCGGCGCCTCGCGCATCACCTATTCGATGTCGAGCTACCGGCAGCTGCCCGAGGTGTTCCGCCGGCTCCACCCGAAATTCAAGACGCCGTGGCTCTCACTGATCGTGTTCGCCGGGATTATTTCGATCCTCGTCATCATCCCCGGCAAGACGAGCTTCCTCGGCGACATGTACGCCTTCGGCGCGATGCTGTCGTTCACGATCGCGCACTTCTCGGTGATCGCGCTGCGCATCCGCCAGCCCGATCACGACCTCGTCTTCCGCGCGAAGCCGAACCTGCGCTTCCGCGGCGTCGAATGGCCGCTCTTCGCGATCCTCGGCGGGCTCGGAACCTTCCTCGCCTGGCTGGTCGTGGTGATCCAGAAGCCGGGGCCGCGCTGGGCCGGGCTCGGCTGGCTCGCGATCGGGTTCATCGCCTACATCGTCTATCGCAAGCGGGTGCTGCGACTGCCGCTCTCCGAGACGCTGCGCGCCCCGGTGACGCTCGGACCTGCGGCTGCGCTCGAATACCGGCAGGTGCTGGTGCCGCTCGTCGCCGGGCACGCGTCGGAGGAGGCGCTCGAGGTTGCCTGCCGCCTCGCCACCGAGCGTGGCTCGACGATCGTGGCGGTCTACGTGATCGAGCTGCCGCTCGAGGTGCCGCTCGACGCCTATGTCCCGGGCGAGGTCGCGCTGGCCGACCAGCTGCTCGACGAGGCGCGCGGCATCGGTGACAGCTACGGCGTGCATGTGACCGGCCGCATCGTCCGTGCCCGCAACGCCGGCAAGGCGATCGTCGAGGAAGCGACGCGACGCCAGTCCGAGATCATCGTCATGGGCTCGCCGCGCAAGGAGCGCCGCCGAGGTCCCGTGTTCGGGCGCACCGTCGACTATGTGCTCAAGCATGCGCCCTGCCGGGTGATGGTGGGCGCGAGCAGGAGGGCGGCATGACGAACTGTGACACCGCGCCGGCCAGCACGTGTGGGGAGGGGGCAGGGGGGAACCGGGAGGTTCCCGCCCGCTGTCTCCCGGCAGGGATGCCGGGCGGGCTGCAGGGAAGAAGGGGTGGCACAGGGGAAACCTGGATTCCCCTGTGGGAGGCGAAAGGCTGCAGGATGCCGCCCGTAGCCGACCGGGTGATGGTGGGCGCGAGCAGGAGGGCGGCATGAGCGACAACGGACAGGACGACCGCCGCCAGGCGGAGGCGAGCAGGGTGAAGGAGTTCCAACGCCGGTCGACGATCGTCTTCTCGTCGGTGTTCATCGTCGTCGGCCTGGTGATGATCGGCATCACGGTTTCGCGCGGCGGCGGCTTCGGCATCGGTTACATCATCGGGCCGCTCTTCGCCGCGCTCGGCGCGGGCCGGCTCCGGCTCGCGCTACGCGGCCGGGGCAAGCCGTGAGCGCCGCCCGGTGAGGACTGGCCGTGGCGCGTAAGCTCCCCGCGCTAAAGCGCGCCCTCGGTGCGCCGGCGTTGTTCTCGGTCGCGTACGGCGAGGTCGCATCCTCGATCTACTTCGCGCTCGGCGTCGTCGCGCTGCACGCCCTGGGGCTGACGCCGTGGGTGCTGCTGGCAGTCGGTGCCCTGCTCGTCCTCGTGTCGCTGTCGTACGCGGAGGCGACCGCTGCGATCCCCGAGGCCGGGGGCTCGGCGAACGTCGCCCGGCGCGCCTTCAACGATCTCGTCGGGTTCGTCGCCGGCTGGGTGACGTTCCTCGACTACCTGCTCGTGCTCGCCATCGCTGCGCTGTTCATGCCGCATTACCTGGGCGTGGCGATCCACGTGGACGCGTTGTTGCGCCGCCCCTGGGATGCAGTCACGGCGGTCGGCGTGATCGTCGGGGTCGCGGCGTTGCGGATCGCCCGTGGGGCGGGCCGCTTCCGCATCGGCGTGCTCGTCCCGGTGGTGGACGTCGTCACGCAACTGCTGCTGATCGTCCTCGGGTTCGCCTTCCTCTTCTCCACGGATGTCCTCACGCGGGGAATCCACCTGGGCGTGGCGCCCAGCTGGCACGCGATCGTCTTCGCCCTGCCGCTCGGGATGCTGGCGTACACCGGCCTCGAGACGGTCGCGAACCTCGCCCGCGACGCGAAACGGCCGGAGGACATGCCGCGTAGCGTTATCCCGGCGCTCGCCCTCGTCGCTGTCGTGTACGTGCTGATCGGCTGGGTCGCGCTCGCCGCCTTCCCGCCCCAGTCGGGTGAGACCGCGCTCGGGAGCACCTGGCTGCACGCGCCCCTCGTCGGCATCGTCGTCGCCCTCGAGCCGCACCTCCCGCACCTGCTCGTCCAGGTGCTGCGGGTGTTCGTCGGCCTCTCGGGCGCGCTGATCCTGTTCATGGCGGCGACCACCTCCGTGTCGGGGTTCGCCCGCCTGGCCCAGTCGCTGGGAGAGCACGGCCAGCTCCCGCGCGTGTTCGCCCGCGTGTCGCGGCGGAGCCTCGTGCCGCCCGCCGCCATCGTCGCCGCGGCGGCAATCGCGATCTGTCTCGTGGTCTACGCCACCACCCGCGACGACGACGTCGAGTTCCTGGCGAGCCTCTTCAGCTTCGGCGTGCTGCTCGCCTTCACGACGACCCAGCTCGCTGTCGTGCGGCTGCGCTTCACCGAGCCTCTCCTCGTTCGCCCCTTCCGCATCCCGCTCGCTGTGAGGTGGCGGGGGGTGGAGGTGCCGCTGCTCGCCCTGCTCGGCGCAACCCTGACGTTCGCGGTGTGGATCGCGGCGATGGCCACCCACCCGGCGGCCCGCTATGCGGGGCCAGCCTGGCTCGCGATCGGGATCGTGCTCTACGTCCGTGTCCGGCGCCAGCTCGGGCAGGGGCTGCTGGAGCGGGCGGTCGTCGTGGCCGAGGAGTGGACGGGCGACCGGCGGTACAGCCGTATCCTCGTTCCGGCGAAGCTCGGCCTGATCGGCGAGGAGATGGTCGCGACGGCCGTTCGACTGGCGCAGGAGGGCGCTGTGGTCGAGGCGCTCCATGTGATACGCGTGCCGCTGGAGCTGCCGCTCGACGCCGAGCTGCGTGAGGCGGATGAGCGCGCTACGGCGTCGCTCACGGAGGCGCGGCTGCTGGGAGTCGAGAACGGCGTTGAGGTGGACGGCCGCACGGTGCGCGCACGCTCGATCGGTGCCGCGATCGTGCAGGCAGCCACCGAGTCCGGCGCCGAGCTGATCGTGATGGGCTCCGCGCCGCGGTGGCGGCGCCAGTCCCGTTTCTTCTCGCCCACCGTCGAGTACGTCCTGCGCAAGGCGCCGTGCGAGGTGCTCGTCGTCGCGTTCCCCCAGGGTGTGGTCGAGGACGAGCTGGCTGATGCTTGAGCTAGGCTGGATCCTGTGAAAGCGATCATCATCGGCTGCGGCCGCGTCGGCTCCGCGGTTGCGATGGAGCTCGACCGCAACGGCTGGGACGTCACGGCGATCGACGAGAAAGAGGACGCGATCGACCGGCTCGGCACCCACTGGGCGGGCGGGTTCGTCCAGGGCCACGGCATGGACCTCGCCGTCCTGCGGGAGTCCGGGATCGAAGACGCCGACGCCGTCGTCGTCGCTACGAACGGTGACAACACGAACATCGTCGTCGCGCAGGTGGCGCGGGAGCGGTTCAAGGTCGGCTGTGTCGTCGTCCGCCTGCTCGACCCGGCGCGCGCCGACTTCTACCGCGAGCGCGGCCTCCACGTCGTGTGCCCGACCCAGCATGCGATCGCGGTCATCCAGGAGGCCATTCGCTGCGCCGAGGAGGTGTCCTAGATGTACGTGCTGATCGCGGGCGGCGGCAAGGTCGGCGCCAACGTCGCGCGCACCCTGCTGCGCAGCGGCCACGAGGTGACGCTGATCGAGTCCAGCCGTGACCGCTACGAGCGGCTCGAGGCCGAGTTCGAGCACCAGGTGCAACGCGGCGATGCCACCGAGATCTCGACCCTCGAGAAGGCGGGCATCCGCCGGCCACCCGACCTGGTGCTCGCCGTCACCGGCGACGACGAGGACAACCTCGTGATCTGTCAGCTCGCGCAGGTCAAGTACGGCGTCGAGAAGGTCATCGCGCGCGTCAACGACCCACGCAACCAGCCCCACTTCGACCTGCTCGGGATCTCGCCAACCGTGTGCGCCACATCGTCGATACTCGGGCTCGTCGAGCACGAGGTGCCGGCGCACGGCCTTATCCCGCTGCTCGAGCTGAAGCGCGACAACCTCGAGATTGTCGAGATCCCGGTGATCAAGGGCGGCCCCGCCGACGGCACGACGATCGGTCGTCTCCGCCTGCCCACCGGCGCAAGCGTGATCGCCGTGCTGCGTGCCGGCAATGCCGAGCCTGCTGCGCCGGACTTCACGCTCGCAGCCGGCGACCAGATGCTTGCGATCGTCAAGCCGGACAAGGTCGACGAGCTCCGCAAGGCGCTCGCGCTGACGTGATGCTGCGCGCGCTCGCCGTCGCCTTCGCGGGCGCCTTCGTGCTCGTCAGCGCTGCTCCCACTGCCGTCGCCGCGAAGCTGCGCCCACTTCTCACCGGCCTCGACCAGCCCGTGTACGTCACCGCGGCGCCCGGGGGGCCATCGCGGCTCTACGTCGTCGAGCAGCCGGGCCGCATCCGCGTCAGCGAGCGCGGCAAGCTGCGCAGCGAGCCATTCCTCGACATCAGCAAGCTCGTCTCGTGCTGCGGCGAGCGCGGCCTGCTCTCGGTCGCTTTCCACCCGGGCTACGCGACGAACCACCGGCTCTACGTCGACTACACGGATGTCGACGGCAACACCCGGGTCGTCGAGTACCGCTCCGACGGGGTGCGCGTGCTGCCCGCGTCGGCGCGCCGGCTGCTCGCCGTCGATCAGCCGTACCCCAACCACAACGGCGGCCAGCTCCAGTTCGGCCCCGACGGGCGCCTGTACGTCGGCATGGGGGACGGCGGCTCCGGCGGCGATCCGGAGAGTCGCGGGCAGGACACCTCGACCATGCTCGGCAAGCTCGTCGCAATCGACGTCGACTCGGGCGCCACCTCGCTCGCGGGCCGCGGGCTGCGCAACCCGTGGCGCTTCTCGTTCGACCGTCGCACCGGCGACCTGTGGATCGGTGACGTCGGCCAGGACGCGTGGGAGGAGGTCGACCACGTCGTCAAGGGCGGCCTGCCGCGCAACTTCGGCTGGAGCGTCTACGAGGGGCTGGTGCGGTTCAAGGATGCCCCCCTCGACAAGTCGGCGCCGCTCGTGCGGCCGGTGGTCGTGTACTCGCACGCCCAGGGCTGCTCGATCACCGGCGGGTACGTGTACCGCGGCAAGGCGATCCCGGCCCTGCGCGGCCGCTACGTCTACGGTGACTTCTGCTCGGGCCGGATCTGGTCGCTCTCGGCGACTGCCAGGCCGGGCACCGCTGCGAAGCCGCGACTGGAGCCGTGGAACGTGCCGCAGCTCTCCTCGTTCGGCGAGGACGCTGCGGGCGAGCTGCTGACGGTCTCCCTCGCGGGCACCATCAGCCGGCTCGTTCTCTAGACGAGCGCGCGCAGCTCCGCCGGCGAGCGGACGACGACGGCGCCCGGCCCGAGCGTCGCGAGCAGCCGCTCGAGCGCGTCCTCGCCCACTTCGATCGCTTCGAGCCGGCGCGCGACGCCGAGCTGCGACGCCGCCACCCGCGCAAGCGGCTCGGGCGCGTCGGTGAAGGCGCCGAGCCGGACGCCGGCGGCCTGCAGCGCGCGCAATGCCGCATTGATACCGGGGTCGGGACGGAGGTAGACCGGGGCGCAGTCCTCGGCGAAGCGCTCCAGGGCGGCGCGCCAGTCGCCGATCCCATGCTCGGCCCAGCGGTCGAGCAGCGCGGCGGCGGCCGCCCGATCGGCCGGTAGCTCTGCGACGTCCAGTTCGGCGATCGTGCGGAAC
>JANXXF010000499.1 GCA_025350775.1 Actinomycetes bacterium | reverse complement strand
CCGTCGACAGCGCCGTCGCGCGGGCGGCGCTCGGCCGGTTCGACCCGACCGCGGTCGTCGCCGTGTCGGGCGGGCTCGACGACGCTCCCGCCCAGCAGGTGCCGCTGCTTGCCGGCAAGGGCCTCGTGGCCGGGCAGCCCGCGGTGTACGTGTGCGAGCGCTTCGCCTGCCAGGCTCCCGTCACCGACCCGGGTGCCCTGTGACGACCCCGGCCCCCGCTCCCGCCCCGGCCCCCGCTCCCGCCCCGGCGCCCGTCCCCGCCCCCGTTCCGGCTGCCGGCTCCGCTCCCGTCTCCGCCCTCGATCAGCTCGAGATCCAGGAGCTGGTGACGCGCTACAACTACGCCATCGACCGCGGCGACGTCGACGCCTGGGTGGAGTGCTTCACACCGGACGGCGCCTTCGAGGGGATCTTCGGGCGGATCGAGGGGCGGGCAGCACTGCACGCGTTCGCGACCGCGCTGGCAACCGGCCCAGAGGGCGAGCGGTTCCGGCCGATGCGCCACTGGACGACGAACTTCGTGATCGACCTCGACGGCGAAGCCGGCGGCGACGACCCCGGCGGCGACCGCGGCGATGGCAGCGGCATCGGCGACCACGCCCGGATGCGGGCCGACCACCTGCTCGTCCGCCCGACCCGTGCCGGTGTCGAGCTGCTCCTGCTCGCCGTCTACCGCGACCGCCTGCGCCGCGGCGATGGCGACGGCGATGGCGACGACCGCGGCGACGGCGGCTGGCGCTTCAGCGAGCGGGTCGTCGAGATCCAGGGCGGAACCGCCGTATGAGCCTCACCTGGGAAGACCGCCTGGAGATCCGGGAGCTCGTCGCGCGCTACGACCACGCGATCGACAGCGGTGATGCCGCGGGCTGGATCGAATGCTTCACCGAGGACGGCGTGTGGGACGGCGGGCCCCGCGTCGAGGGCCGGGCCGCGCTGCTCGCCTTCGCGCGCCGCTTGCCGACCGACCCGGACTTCGCCGCCTTCCGCGGTGCGCGCCACTTCGTCACGAACTTCCTGATCGACGGCGACGGTGACGAGGCGCGGCTCCGCTGCGACAACCTGCTGCTGCGGCCGCGTGCCGACGGCGTCGAGGCCCTCGCCGGCGCCGACTACGACGACCGGCTGCGCCGCGTGGACGGCCGCTGGCTCTTCGCCTCGCGCCGCACGCGGATGGTGCGCGGATGAGCCTGCCGCTCGATGACCGCGTCGCCCTAGAGGCGCTCTGCTACCGCTACAACGTCGCCACCGACGAGCGCGACGCCGAGGCGTACGTCGCGCTGTGGCTGCCCGACGGCCGCTGGGACGGGCCCCTCGGCTGCTACCAGGGCCATGCTGCGCTGCGGCGGCTGATCGCCGAGCTAGCCGCTAGCGAGGCGTTCGCGGGCATCCGGCACTGGCCCAACAACATCGTCAGCGAGGGAGCCGGCGACCAGGCGACGATGGTGCTAGACAACCTGCTCGTCCGGGCCACGCCTGCCGGCCCCCGGCTCGCCTCCCTCTCCCGGTCGGAGGCGAGCCTGGTGAAGCTCGACGGTCGTTGGCTGTTCAGCGAACGGACGATCAGGATCGCCGAGCCGGTGTCCTAGCTCCGGTCGCTGCAGTCGTGCGGCGGGCTGCAACGGCCGGCGCACGGCCCACGAAGGACTCGATCGTCACGAGCTGGTCGGTGGCCGACTCGGCCTTGAGCAGTGCGCCGAGCAACGCCTTGAAGCGGGCGGGCGGGAGTGCCGCGGACTCGTCGTTCTGCCCCTGCGGCCGGAGCGCGTTGTCGGGCGACTGCCAGAACGACCAGGCGAGCGTCGAGGCGAACCGCTCGCACCCGTACTGTGCGTGGTCGAGGTCGGGCCCGGCGCCCCAGCACCACGCCTTGGCGCCGAGGACCCGGGTGAGCGCGCTGCGGGCCGCGTCGTCGAACAGCAGGAAGTCGACCTGGTGGGCGTACTCGTGCTGGACGAGCCCCCACGAGAACGAGCCCATGTCGAGCAGGGCCGCGTCGATCCAGATCTGACCGGCGGTCGACTGGGTGGTGGCGCCGGCAACGACGTGGATCTGGATCTGCCGGGGCACGACGCTCCATGGGAACGCGCTCGCCGAGAGGGCCGACCGCACCTCCTCCTGCTGGGTCGGGGTGCCGCCGTCGATGACGTAGTTCCCGCCGGCGGCCCGGGCGGTGCCCGTGACGGCCAGGGTGATGAGTGCGCAGGCCAGGGCCGCGCGGAGTGCACGTAGCAACAAGTCCTCCTTCGTCCTTGATGGAGAACCCGCGGCCGACGGTGCGAGGGCGCGCCCAGTCGGATCGAGTTCGGTAGCTGAGCCGTCTCCGTCCTGGAGACCTCAGGCTTTGCGTCCCCGCCTCACAGCGGGTTTGCCTTTTTCGTACTCACGTTGTGGTGCCGGCGGCCGATCGGCGCTATCACCCTTTATGGGGGAAATTGCCTTTCGCCCTCAAGAGCGGGCGGAAGCCGCCGATGGGGCGGGGCCAGGGGCTGCCGCTGGTCGCGGCGGCGGGCTCAGACGACGAAGGCTTCGCGGCGCTCGTGGCCGGCCGCGAAGCGAGCGACGTCGAACGGCGAGAGGTCGAGCGTGGGCGGGAGGCCCGCGACGAGCTCGGCGAGGTGCTCACCGACGGCAGGCGCCTGCTGGAAGCCATGGCCCGAGAAGCCGGTGGCGTAGAGGAAGCGGCCGGGCGCCGCGGCCTCCCCGACGATCGCGTTCTCGTCCGGGCTGACCTCGTAGTAGCCCCACCAGGACGAGGTGACCGGCAGCTCGAGCAGCACGGGCAGGCGTCGCGCAACGTGCTCGGCCAAGCCCTCGACCTCCTGCTCGCGCCCGCCGAACACCAGGCCGGCGCCCTCCCGGTGGAAGTAGAAGCCGGACGAAAAGTCGATCGTCAAGGGCAGCCGCGCCGGCAGGCCGCCGTCGCTGGGCGTGAAGTGCATCCAGCGCGGCAGGCCCACGACGGGCAGCTCGACGCCCGCCAGCCGGCCTACCTCCGCCGACCAGGCGCCGGCGGCGCAGATCACGGTGTCGGTGGCGATCGGGCCCTGGGCGGTGTCCACGCCGACGATGCGGCCGCCCGCGCCGGTGCGGATCGCCGTGACCGGACAGCTCTGACAGATGCGGACGCCCCGCGCGGCTGCGGCGGCCGCGTAGCCGCGCACGACGGCGTCGGCCGTCATGTAGCCGTCGCGCGGGCAGTAGGTCGCGGTGACGATGCCGTCGAGGGTGAGCTGTGGGACGAGCTCGCGCGCCTCTGCGGGCGTGATCTCGCGGGACGGCACGCCCAGCGCCTGCTGCACCGCGAGCGCCTGTCGGAACACCCCGACGTCGCGCTCGTCGTCGAGCAGGAAGAGGTAGCCGGGCTGGACGAGGTCGATCGGCTGGCCGGTCAGCTCTTCGAAGCGCTCCAGCTCGGCGAGGGAGCGCAGCGAGAGGCGGACGTTGAGCTCGTCGCCGAACTGCAGACGGATGCCGCCCGCCGACTTGCCCGTCGAGCCCGAGCCGAGCGTTTCCCGCTCGCAGACGACGACGTCGGTGATGCCGAGCCGGGCGAGGTGGTAGGCGGCCGCCGTGCCGACGGCGCCGCCGCCGACGATCACGACCGCTGCGGACTCAGGCCTGGGCGACATCACGCACGTCCGCCGTCGGGATCGCGGCGATCAACGCCGCCAGGTCAACCTCGAACACTGCGTTGGGCGTGCCGGCGGCGCACCAGACGGTCTCGAAGCGGTGCAGCGAGTCGTCGACGACGGTGGGCAGCCGGTGCGTGTGGCCGAGCGGCGGCACGCCGCCGATGGCGTAGCCGGTCGCCGACTTCACCTGGTCGGGGCGGGCCTGCACGGCGCCCTCGCCGAGCTTGGCCAGGTCGACCCGCCGGTCACCGGCGCACAGCACCAGCACCGGCTTCGCCTTGACCACGAACAGCAGCGACTTGACGATCTGCCCGGTCTCGCAGCCGACGGCGGCAGCCGCCTCGGCGGCGGTGCGCGTCGACTCCGCGAGCTCCTGCACCTCGATGTCGAGGCCGGCTTCGCGGAGTCTCCGCCAGCACATGAGCGCCCGTGCGTGCACGGGAGGAGGGTAGCTCAGTCGATCCGGATCTGAGCGAGGTGCGCGCCGCTCACCTCGAGGACGGCATCGCCGCCCGGCCTGGTCGCCTGCAGGACGACCGCCTGGGTGCCCTTCGCCAGCGGAGGGGCCAGGCCCGTGCGATGCGCGAGATTCCCGAGGTGGGGTTAGCCGATGCTCACCTGGATGAGGCGGCGAGTCGCGAGATGCCTCCGAGCATGTCGTCCCCGTCCTTGCGGGCGCGCAGGAACGTCAGGAGCGCCGCGTTGCGCAGCGGCATGTTGGTCGTCGGCTTGACGTTGAACACAACGGTGCCGTCGGTACCTGTACGCGTCTCGGCCGGCTGGCCGGTCCAGCCGTAGGGAATCATCGTGGCGAGCACGATTGCGTCACGCACGGCGTGTGAGTTTGAGTCGGACACCCAGACCTTGAGGGTGAATGCCGAACGGCCCGCGAGGCGCGTCGGCGTGAACTGGACGTTCGAGATGATCAGCCGTACCGGCAGCGCGAGGCTCGCGACGGGGACGGAGATCCGGCCGTTCGGCAACCTGATGGCGCCTACGGGTTCGGATGGCGGCGCGACGACTGCTGCCGAGGGCGAGCTGGTGGCCGAGGCCGTCGCACCCGACGGGTTCCTGGCGTACACGGCGCCCCGGATCGTCTTACCGCCGTCGGCAGCGGTCAGGACGATCGTGTTCGTCGTGATCACGCTCGATGCGTCGGTGCAAGCATTGCCGGCCGTGTCGCAACGCTTCCACTGGTAGGTGAATGTGATCGGCGACGGGCCGTTCCAGGTTCCCGTGGTCAGCGTCAGTGTCTGACCGACGGCGGGTGTGCCAGTGATCGCCGGGGCTGCTGTGTTGCCGGGAGGGACTGCCAGCGCGGCGATCACGACTGTCTGCTGCGAGTTTGCTGTCGATGCGCCGTTCGCGTCCCTGGCCACGACGAGGCCGCGGATCGTCCTGCCTACATCCGCCGCGGTCAGCGTGATCGTATTCGACGCGATGACGTTCGAGGCGTCGGCGCAGTTGTTGCCTGCGGAGTCGCAGCGCTTCCACTGGTAGCTGAACGTCAGCGGGCCCTGTCCCGTCCACGTCCCCTGCGACAGGGTCAGGATCTGGCCTTGCGCGCCCGTGCCCGAGATCGCCGGCGCGGCCGTGTTGACCGGCCCTGACGCCGCCGTGACGGTGGCCGTCTCGGCCGAGCGTGCCGCTGAGACGCCAGCGCTGTTCGAGGCGGCGACCCTCACGCGCAACGTCCCGCCGACGTCCGCCGCAGCGACGGTGTACGTCACCGAGGTGGCGTCGGGGATGGTGGCGCAGCTCGTGCCCGTCCTGTTGCAGCGCTGCCACGAGTATGTGAAGGTGATCGGGGCGCTGCCGCTCCAGGTGCCGGGCGAGGCGGTCAGCGTGGAGCCCTTGGAAGCGGAGCCTGAGATCGAGGGCGACGCCGTTCTGGTCGGCGCTGTCGCGGTCGTCTGGGCGGTCGCGCTGGCAGACATGACGGCTGCGCTGACGACCGCTGCGACGGTGGCCACGAGCAGCATGCGCCCACCGCTACGAGCGCGGGTTCCACTCTGATCTCGCTTCATCGGATTCCTTCCGTAGTCACTTCGGCCGCACATGGTGTTGAATCAGGAGATTCCCGCGCGGCGCGAGTGCCAAACATCTGGTGCTCGGCCGGTACCCACCCGCCGTTGACACGTACCATCACAGGCGTGGCCAGCCGCGCCGCCCATGTGCCGGATCTCGCGATCCTCGACGCACCGCTCGACGAGTTGCTCGCCGAGGCTCGCCGCCTGCGCGCGCTCGGCACCGGATCGGTCGTCACCTACTCGCCGAAGGTCTTCATCCCGCTGACGAAGCTCTGTCGCGACGTGTGCCATTACTGCACGTTTGCGCAGCCTCCGAAGAGGGGCGAGCGCGCCTACCTGACGATCGACGAGGTGCTCGCCGTTGCCGGCGCCGGAGCGGCTGCCGGCTGTCACGAGGCCCTCTTCACGCTGGGCGACAAGCCGGAGCTGCGTTACAAGGCGGCGCGCGAGGAGCTCGCCGCGCTCGGCTGCGAAACGACGCTCGAGTACCTCGTGCGCGCCGCGAAGGCCGTGCTCGACGAGACCGGGCTGCTGCCCCATCTCAATCCCGGTGTGCTGACCCGCGACGACCTGGTCATGCTGCGTGAGGTCTCGGTGTCGATGGGGATCATGCTCGAGACCTCATCGGAGCGGCTCTCGCAGCGTGGCGGCCCGCACTTCGGCTCGCCCGACAAGCACCCGGCGGTGCGGCTCGAGACGCTCGAGCTGGCCGGCGAGCTGGCTGTGCCGTTCACGACGGGCATCCTCGTCGGCATCGGCGAGACGCGGCAGGAGCGCGTCGAGACGCTGCTTGCGATCAAGGCGAGCCACGACCGTCACGGGCACATCCAGGAGGTGATCGTCCAGAACTTCCGGGCGAAACCCGATACGAAGATGCACGACGCGCCCGAGCCTTCCCTGGACGACCTGCTCTGGACGGCTGCGGCCGCGCGGGTGATCCTCGGCCCGGCGATGCACATCCAGTGCCCGCCGAACCTCTCCTACGCGGGCTTCCCACGGCTGCTCGACGCTGGCATCGACGACTGGGGCGGCGTCTCGCCGGTCACGATCGACCACGTCAATCCCGAAGCGCCGTGGCCCGACCTCGTGCTGCTCGACAGCGCCACCCGCGGGCAGGGCCTCGAGCTTGTGCCACGGCTACCCCTCTATCCCGACTTCGTTGCCGACCTGCCGCGCTGGGTCGACGCAGCGCTCGTGACGCCCGTCCTGCGCTCGGTCGACGCTTCCGGCTTCGCCCGCGAGGGCTCCTGGTCGCCCGGCGAGGCCGACGCGCTGCAGCCGCGCACCGTCACCGACGGCGCCGCCAAGGCCCGCGACCACGGCGTACGCGAGGCCCTCGCGAAGTCGCGGGAGGGCAGCGAGCTGACCGAGGACGACCTCGTCGCGCTCTTCGCTGCGCGCGGCGACGACCGCCGTGCCGTCTTCGCCGCCGCCGACGCGCTGCGCCGCGAAGTCAACGGCGACACCGTCAGCTACGTCGTCACGCGGAACATCAACTACACGAACGTCTGCTACTTCAAGTGCTCCTTCTGCGCGTTCTCGAAGGGCAAGCTCGCCGAGAACCTGCGCGGCCCGGCCTATCTCGTGCCGATCGAGGAGATCGTCCGCCGCGTGGTCGAGGCGTGGGAGCGCGGCGGCACCGAGGTGTGCCTGCAGGGCGGCATCCATCCGGCCTTCACCGGCGAGACCTACATCGCCATCCTGAGGGCGGTGAAGGAGGCTGTCCCGGGCATTCACGTCCACGCCTTCAGCGCGCTCGAGGTGTGGCAGGGCGCGGCGACCCTCGGGCTCCCGCTCGAGGAATACCTGACGATCCTGCGGGCGGAGGGCCTCGGCTCACTGCCCGGCACTGCCGCCGAGATCCTCGACGACGAGGTGCGCGCGACTCTCTGCCCCGACAAGGTGAACACGGAGCAGTGGTTCGAGGTGCACGACACAGCGCACCGGGTCGGCCTC
>JANXXF010000497.1 GCA_025350775.1 Actinomycetes bacterium | reverse complement strand
CGGCCAGGTCACGCCGGCCGCCGAACGGGTCGGCGAGCCGGCCGAAGTCCTCGCCGCGCAGCGACGCCGCAATCGCGTTGATCGTGAAGTCGCGGCGGAAGAGGTCGTCGCGGATCGTGGCGTGCTCGACCGTCGGCAGTGCGCCGGGGGCGTCGTAGAACTCGCTGCGGGCGGTGACGACGTCGACGTGCTGGCCGCTGCCCCAGGAGACGACGGCCGTGCCGAACTTCTCGTGGGTGCGCACCTTGCCGCGCAGCACCTTGCCGAGCCGCCGCGCAAAGACGATCGCGTCCCCCTCGACGGCGATGTCGATGTCGAAGCCGGGCTCGCCGAGCAGGATGTCGCGCACGGTGCCGCCGACGAGGTAGACGCCGCCACTGCCGTCACTCGCTGCCCGCACCGCCTCGAACAGCGGGGCGACGTGCTCCAGCCGCCCCAGCTCGACAGCGATGCTCGGCCGGTCGTCGTCGCCCGGTTCGCCACTCTCGACGCCGAACGCACGCAGGACGTCCACCCGGGCGACGACGCCAACGAGCGAGCCGTCGCGCACCACCGCCACCCGCCCGGCCCCGGACGACGACAGCAGCCGCTGCAGCTCCGGCAGCGGCGTCTCCTCGTCGCAGGTGGGCACGGCAGCGCTCATGATCGCCTTGACCGGCGCCCGCGACAACCCGTGGCCGATCGCCTTGTCGAGATCCTCCCGGCCAACGACGCCGGCGAGCGACCCTCCATCGGCGACGAGCACGCCGCTCTGCGAATGGCGCTGGCAGAGCGCCATCGCCGTCGCGACCGTGTCGTCGGAGCCGACCGTGCGCGCGGGCGCGGACATCACGTCGCGCGCGCGCGGCGCCGGCGCGACGGCCCCCGGCAGCGCCGCCAGCAGCAGCCGCTCGGCGGATGCGTGGGTGGCCTTGACGAAGGCGGAGGCAGCCGTCGCGTGCCCTCCCCCACCCAGAGCCGCGGCCAGCCGGGCGGCGTTGACCTCGGGCACGCGGCTGCGGGCGACGCACACCGTCCGCCCCTGCATCTCGACGAGCACGACAAGCGCAGCGGCAGCGGTGACGTCGATCAGCTTGTGGGCGAGGTTGGCCACGCCGTCGACGTACTGGGGCCACGCGAGCGCCGCCACCATCACGTCGATGCCGGCCGTGCGGTGCGGCCGCAGCCCCTCGAGCAGCGCCTCGAACAGGGCGACGTCGTCGGGGCCGAGCGGGGCACGCAGGAAGCGCGAGACGAGATCCTGGCGGGCGCCGTGCCGCATGCACCAGGCCAGCGCCTCGGCGTCACGCTCGGTGCTGCCGGGGAACGTGAGCGAGCCCGTGTCCTCGTGGATACCGAGCGCGAAGGCCGTCGCCTCGAACGGCGTCACCGTGACGCCGCGCCCGGCGAGGATGCCGACGAGCGTTGTCGTCAGCGCACCGTCGGCCGAGACGACGACGAGCTCGGGGTCGGCCCAGGCCGGTGCCGGCTCGCCGTGGTGGTCGAACACCACCTTCTCGACGGCGGCGTCGCGGGCGACCGGCTGCAGCCGCTCGTCGAGCCGGTCGGCGTGCACGGTGTCGACGACGACCAGCCGGCGGATCGCGCCGGGGTCGATGCGCGCCACCTCGACAGCGCCGATCTCGTCGGCGAGCAGGCGGTGGAAGTCACGGACGTTACGGTCGAGCGAGCCGGGCAGGCAGACGACGGCCTGCGGGTAGAGCCGCCGTGCGGCGAGCATCGACGCGTAGGCGTCGAAGTCGGCGCTGGAGTGGGTGGCGATGACCTCGGCAGCCCGCATGCTGCCATTGTCGCGATACGGGCGGCGGCGTGCGGCTGCGGGGCTGCGGACGGTGGCCGCGGCGCAGCCGGCGCCCGCTCCGGGCTGAGGTCTCCCGCTAGGCGACGCGGGCGATGGCCTCGATCTCGATCAGCGCGGCCGACGGCAGCTTCGCCACCTGGAAGGTGGAGCGGGCCGGCGGCTGGTCGCCGACGAACGGGGCGTACAGCTCGTTCATCGCGGCGAAGTCGCCGAGATCGGCGAGGAAGACCGTCGTTTTGACGATGTGCGCGGGGCTCGAGCCGGCGGCCTCGAGGATCGCCGCCAGGTTCGCCAGCACCTGCTTCGTCTGCGCTGTGATGCCCTCGGGGAGCGTCGCCTCGCCCGGCTTCAGGCCGAGCTGGCCGGAGACGAACACGAAGTCGCCGCTGCGGATCGCCTGCGAGTACGGCGCGCCCTGGAACGGCGCGGGCGCGGCCTCGGTGCGGATGACGGTCTTGGACATGCGGCTACTCCTTGCGTGAGCGGATGGTGGCGGCTGCGCCGACGGCTGCGCCGAGGGCCTTGAAGATGGCATCGAGCACGTGCTGATCGTCCTCGCCCTCGAGCAGCCGCACGTGCAGCGTGATGCCCGCTCCCTCGGCCAGCTGG
>JANXXF010000416.1 GCA_025350775.1 Actinomycetes bacterium | reverse complement strand
CGCGGCCGAGCTGAACCGAGGAGTCTGGAGCCCTGCGGTCAACGGCAACGTGATCATCATCGGCACCGATCCGGTATACCACGCGATCCACGGCAACAACGCGGCGGGAGCAGCAACGCTGATCAGCAACGGCGTCAAGTTCGCGGCCGACAAGGCGGGCTCGACCGGACTCTACATCAGCCTCAGCTGCTACTACGCGTTTGCGGGCGTGGGCACGACGGTGCCCGTGCTCGATCAGCTCTCGCCGTTCGGCACCTTCATACTGCACGGGCAGACAGTCTTCAGCGCCTGCCCCGCGAACTCGCACATCGTCGCCAGCCATCCCGCCTTCGTCGGCCTCGCTGACGCGGACATCTCGAACTGGGGCTGCTCGGCGCACGAGGCGTTCGAGGGCATCCCGGCGGACTTCGCCGTGCTGGCGATCAACACCGACATCGGCGGCACCTTCGTGGCGCCTGACGGCACCGTCGGCGGGCCGTACATCCTGGCCCGCGGCACCGGGCTGATCTTCCCGGCCATCGTCCTCACGCCGCGGCGCGCCCTCAACCCGGTCGGCACGTCCCACACGGTCACTGCGACCATCTCGGAAGGTGGCGTGCCGGAGGACGGCGTCACGGTCACCTTCACCGTGGTCTCCGGCCCGAACGCGGGGGTGACAGGTACTGCCGTCACCGACGTGAACGGCGTCGCCTTCTTCAGCTACATCGGTGTGGGGGGGACGGGCACGGACGTCATCACGGCGTCGTACGTCGACTCGGCGGGCCGGAAGGAGACCTCGAACCGGGCCCTCAAGCAGTGGTTCGGGCTGCCCGTGGTCAGCGTCTCGGACATCAGCGTGCTCGCGACGTCCGCCACCGGAACGCCCGTCACGTTCACGGTGTCGGCGTTCGACGAGCTCGACGGCACGATCCCGGCGAACTGCACGCCGCCCTCCGGGTCGCTGTTCCCGCTGGGCACGACCCTGGTGAGCTGCTCGGCGACCGACTCGATGGGCTTCACCGGGACGGCGAGCTTCAACGTCCTCACTCGCATCGCGGTCGTCACCTCGTCGCCGAGCGGTTTGACGCCGGTGCAGGAGGCGACGGTCAGCTACGCGGTCATGCCGCGCGCCGTGGCGTACTGCTCGTTTGACGGTGGGGCCGAGCGGAGGAGCTGCGCCTCGCCGCTGACGTTCCGCGGCCTGGCCCGGGGAGTGCACACCTTCTGCTTACGTGGGGTCGCCAGGGGTGGCGCCACCGAGCTGCCCGACTGCCGCAGCTGGACGTACGAGCCGTCACCGCCCCACACCACGATCACGAGCGCGACGCTGGTGGGTGGCAGCGACCTGCTGCTGACGTTCGTCTCCGACCAACCCGGCCCGCGCGTCGGCTCGGGATTCATGTGCAGCCTGGACACCGGCAGCTTCAAGAGCTGCAGCTCCGGCGTCGTCTTCCACGGCCTCGCGGGGACCCTGGCAAACCCGGGCTTCCACTGCATCGTCGTGCAGGCGACCAATTCGTACGGCATCAGCGACCCGTTCCCGCCGGGCGTCTTCGTGCAGACGCCGGGCGGCCCCGTCTACATCGGTGCCTGCGGCGGCGGCGGTGGCGGCGCGACGTAGGCTCCGAGCTTCGCGTCGCCTGCCCTCCGGCAGGTTCGACGGGCCTCTCGCCTGGGACTCTCCGTCCAGGGCGAGAGGCCCGTCTCATATTTCGGGCTCGTGCCGGTGGCGCCGGAAGCGTCCGCTACTCTCCGTTCCGCGATGGCGGAACACGACAGCGTACGAGGGTACCGCCGAAGCGCGCTCGTGCTCGCTGCGTGCATCGCGGGCGCCGCGGCGGTTGCCCTGCTGGCCGCCTGGCAGGCGGGTGCCACGTCCGCAGCCGGCAAGGGCGCAGCCGTCGTCACCTATCCCTCCTCGGCCTCGATTCCCGCCACCGGGCCGCTCCCCGCCGGCAGTGGCGCCTCGCTCGCCCTGAACGCCGCGATCGGCGAGCAGGAGGCGGGCCAGATCGTGGTCAGCGGCGCCCGGACGATCTCTGCGGTGCTCGACGCAGTCACCCTCGGCGGCGCTCGGGCGCGCCTCGCGTGGGCCCACTTCGTCAGCTTCGACGGCAAGCCCATCCCGGATGCCCTCCTGCCCTGGGACGGCGCCGAGCACCGCGCCGAGCAGGTGAACCAGCCGCTCTACCTCATCCTCCAGATCCCGTATGGGACGGCGCCGGGCCTGTACGCGGCCACGGTCACCGTGACCGCGGACGGTGTCGCGACAACGGTCAAGGCCAGCCTCCGGGTCTTCCGCTTCCAGTTGCCGAAGCCGAACAGCGCCGCCGGCAACCTCGCCACCTCGTTCCACCTGAGCGCCGAGACCTACATCAACGCCGTCGGCAGGATCGCCGGGTTCAAGCAGGCCACCGAGTTCAAGGCGGCGCAGGCGCCGCTCTACTCGTTCCTCGCCGACTGGCGGATCTCGCCGTCCTCGTGGGGCTACGCCGAGCCGAAGACGCCGGCGGGCTACGTCACCGACCCGAGGTGGTGGCTCGACGCCCTCGGCAACGTCGGCGACACGCTCGGCGTGCAGCCCGGGTTCTCGGCGCTGCGCGTGCCGATCTCATCGAATCGAGCCTCCCTCGCCAACCGCATCGCAGGCGTCGACCCGTCGCGCCCCGAGTCGTGGTGCGACTACCTGAAGGCGGTCCACACCTTCTGGAGCGCCCAGCCCTGGTACACGGGCGCCCTCCCCTATCTGTACGCCCAGGATGAGCCCGGCCTCGACGGCATGAAGCTCGTCGGACGGCAGGCGAAGGCGCTGCACGCCTGCTTCCCCGGGGCGAAGGCGCTTGTCACCGGCAACCCGTCGCCGACCGGCTCGAACAGCTTTCTCTGGCTGTCCAGGGATGGCTCCAACCTCGACATCTGGGCGGTGCTCGCCAACCGCTACTACGGCAAGTACACGGTCCCTGAGGCCACCAAGGCCGGCATCGACAACTCGCGGCTCAGCCAGCGGCCGATCGACGTCGTGCGCAAGGGCGGCGCGTCCGTCTGGGCCTACAACTACTACTACGCCAACAACCCGACGCCTGGCTACACGGCCACCGAGCCGCTGTCGAACCCGCGCCTGCTCGAGCTGTGGGCCGCCCTCGAAGGCCTCACCGGCGTCCTCTACGGCGAGGGCACCACGAACTACAGGGCGGGGAGCGACCCGTTCACCAGCGTCGACCGGCTCGGCAGCTTCGTGCTCCTGTACCCGGCCAGGGATGCGCCGATTCCGAGCGCCCGGCTCCTGCAGATCCGCGACGGCATCGAGGACTGGGCGATCTACGACGCGGTGCGGAGGCGGCGCGGCGCGGCGAAGGTGTGGGCGATCCTCGGCGGCGCGGGACTGTTCAGCGCGAGTGCCAAGGGTGTCCAGCTCGGCTGCACCGT
Source organism: Actinomycetes bacterium (assembly GCA_025350775.1). GTDB lineage: Bacteria > Actinomycetota > Thermoleophilia > Gaiellales > Gaiellaceae > CANFDS01. The sequence goes on along the minus strand of JANXXF010000416.1, from coordinate 11,012 downwards.
CGGCTGCGCGATCAAGACGGCGACCCCGTTTGCGTGGCCGGTCTGGTCGAGCGACGCGACGACGCCCGCGAAGATCGAGGCAGCCAAGGTCGCCGCGCTCACGGCCGCCGGCTAGCGCCCAGGCGGCTGCCACCCACCGCCCGCTCAAATCGGCGTCGGCGCAGCCGATGAACGGTGTGTCCCAGGACGGGACGTCGTCACCCATGGATGGGGAGACCGCACAGCGGAGGAGCCAGCGTGGGACTGTTCGATACGACGCAGCTTGGGCTCGAGCAGGCGCTCTCCGGCGCCTCGCTCCGCCAGCGCGCGATTGCCAACAACATCGCGAACGCCAACACTGCCGGCTACAAGCGCTCGGACGTGGACTTCCACTCGGCGCTGGCAGGCGCGCTCGGCGCCCCTGACGCCCAGAGCAGGCTCCGTGGCCTCTCCTTCAAGACCGAGACGGACACGTCGTCGGCGACCCGCGCCGACGGCAACAACGTCGACATCGACCAGGAGCTGGCGAACCTCTCGCAGACCTCGCTCGAGTACCAGTCGCTCGTCACCGTCGCCCGGGCGCGCCTGGCGATGCTCCAGATCGCCATGGGCACGAGGCAGTCGTAATGAGTCTCTTCGGCGGCCTCTCGATCTCGGGCTCCGGCATGACGGCCGAGCGCCTGCGCATGGACGTGATCGCCGAGAACCTCGCGAACGCGGACTCGACGCGCGGCGCCGACGGCCAGCCGTACCGGCGCAAGGAAGTCGTGCTGGGCGCGGCCGGCGGGGGGAGCTTCCAGGACGTGCTCGACGGCGTCCGCGTCAAGGCGATCGTCGAGGACTCGACCCCGGGCAAGAAGGTCTACGACCCCAGCCACCCCGACGCCGACCAGCAGGGCTTCGTGACGATGCCGAACGTCAACACCGTCACCGAGATGGTCGACCTGATCACCGCCAGCCGCGGCTACGAGGCGAACGTCCAGGCGATGAACGCGGCCAAGCAGATGTTCCAGCGGACGCTCGACCTGATGCGCTGATGGATCCCGTGATGATGAAGCTCCTGTCGAGCGCCGAGTTCAAGGTCGGTGGCACGGGCGGCGCCGGCGGGGTCGATGCCGGTGTCGGCGAGGCGGGCGGCGCGACGGGCGGTGGCTTCGGCAAGCTGCTGGAGGGCGCCATCGGGAAGCTCGACGGCTCCCTCGGCAACGCTGCGACGGCATCGCAGCAGCTGGCGACCGGGCAGGCGCAGGACGTGTCGCAGGTGGCGATGACCGTCGAGCGCTCGATGCTCGAGCTCCAGCTGGCAGCGCAGATCCGCAACAAGGCGGTCGATGCGTACCAGGACATCTACCGGATGCAGCTGTAGGCGTAGGGCAGGCGCATGGGAGAGACCTCTGGCAAGCTCAAGGACACCTGGCGCACGCTCGGCCCGCGCGGCCAGCTCGGCGTCGCGGCCTCCGGGCTGCTCGTCGTGCTCACCCTGTTCTTCCTGTTCCAGATGGCGGGGAAGGCGAGCTACTCGACGCTCACCTCGGGCCTGCAGGCCTCCGAGTCGGCGCAGATCGCGAAGGCGCTCGATGCGGCCGGCATCAAGTACCAGCTGAAGAACGGCGGTACCGAGATCGCCGTGCTCAGCGGCTCCGAGTCGAAGGCGCGGCTGGCGCTCGCCGCGAAGAACCTGCCCAACGGTGGCCACGTCGGCTTCGAGCTGTTCGACAAGAAGAGCCTCGGCCAGACCGACTTCCAGCAGAAGGTGCAGTACCAGCGCGCGCTGGAGGGCGAGATCGCCCGCACCGTCGAGCAGATCCAGGGCGTGCGCGGCGTCGACGTGCAGCTCGTGATCCCCGACGACGCGCTCTTCCTCGCCGACGCGACGAAGGCCAGCGCCTCGGTGCTCGTCACTGGCGGCTCGGGCCTCGACGGCTCGACGATCAGCGGCATCGCGCACCTCGTCTCGTCGGCCGTCAAGGGGCTCGACGCGGAGGCGGTGACGATCACCGACGAGACCGGCACGATGCTGTGGCCGCGCGCCGGTGGCTCCGGCGGAGCAGGCCCGCAGGCCAAGCTCGAGGCGGAGCAGCGCTACTCCAGCCAGCTCTCGTCCCAGATCAACGCGATGTTGGCGACGACGCTCGGCGCCAACAAGGCGCAGGTGCGCATCCACGCCGACCTGAACGTCGACGAGTCGACGCTCGACAAGGTCACGTACGCCAAGAAGGGCACGCCGCTCACCGCGAAGACCGACCAGGAGTCGCTGAAGTCGGCCGGCACGAGTGCCGCCACGCCTGCCGGTGCCGCGTCGAACATCCCCGCCTACGCGGCCACCCCGGCCGGCCAGAATGCCAACTCGAACTACACGCACCAGACCTCAACGACCGACTTCGGCGTCGACAAGACCGTGTCGCACACGGTGATTGCCGCCGGCGCGGTCAACCGCCTCAACGTCGCCCTGATGGTCGACAAGTCCATCCCCGCCGCCCAGGTCGCTGCTCTGCAGAAGAGCGTCGCCGCGATGGCCGGCGTCGATCCCACCCGCGGCGACACGCTCGCCGTGACGACACTCGCGTTCGCCGCGCCGCCCAAGCTGGTCGCACCGCCCGCCGCCGGCGGCCTGCCGATCCCGCCCGCCATGCTCGGCCCGCTCAAGTGGGTGGGGGTGCTGCTCGGCTCCGGCATCTTCCTGTTCTTCCTGCGCAAGAACCTCAAGCGGCGCGAGGGCGAGGGCGTCTCCCTCGAGCCGACGTGGCTGAGCGAGATCGACCGTTCCGTCGCTGTCGGCGCGCTCGAGGCGGGCGGCCCGTTGCCGCTCGACATCGCGGTCGACCCCAATGGCGAGCGCCGCCACCAGCTGAAGGAGCAGGTGCAGGACATCGCCCGCGCCCACCCGGAGAAGATCGCGCTGCAGATCAACCAGTGGATGCGGGAGGGCTGAGTGGCATTGCCAGTCGCCAAGCCGCCCGGCGCACTCAGCGGACGCAAGAAAGCTGCGGTGCTGTGCGTCTCGATCGGCACCGATGAGGCCGCTGGGATTTTCAAGCACCTCAACGACGAGATGATCGAACAGCTCACCGTCGAGATGGCAAGGACGCCCAGCGTCGCCCCCGAGGTCGCGGGCGGCGTGATGGAGGAGGTGCTGGAGACAGCTGCCGCGCACGGCTACATCAGCGAGGGTGGCATGCGCTACGCCCGCGAGGTGCTGGAGCGCGCCGTCGGGGCAGCACGCGCGCAGGAGATTCTGACGCGCCTCGCCGTCGTCATCGAGTCGAGCCCGTTCGAGTTCCTGCGTGGCAGTCCCGCCGAGCAGATCGTCGCCTTCCTCCGCAACGAGCATCCGCAGACCGTCGCGCTCGTCCTGGCGCACCTGCCGTCCACCGAGCTGGCGGCGCGCGTGCTCGAGCAGCTGCCACCGGTGTCGCAGACCGACATCGCCACGCGCATCGCCCTCATGACCCAGGCCTCTCCGGATGTGGTGAAGGAGATCGCCAGCGTCATGGAGAGCAAGCTCGAGACCGTCATCCGGCACGAGTACCACGAGGCCGGCGGCGTCGGCTCGCTCGCGCAGATCCTCAACTCCTCCGACCGCGCGACCGAGCAGAACATCCTCAAGTACCTCAGCGACTCCGACCCGGAGCTCGCCGACGAGGTTCGCTCCCGCCTCTTCGTGTTCGAGGACATCGTCGGCCTCGACGACCGCTCGATCCAGATGATCCTCAAGGAGGTCGACGCCAAGGAGCTCCCGCTCGCCCTGCGCGGCGCCAGCCCCGACGTCGCCGACAAGATCCTCAACAACATGTCGCAGCGTGGCGCCGAGATGCTCCGCGAGGAGATGGAGTACATGCCGCCGCAGCGCCGGCGGGTCGTCGAGGAGGCGCAGAGCAAAGTCGTCGCGGCGGTGCGCAAGCTCGAGGATGCCGGCGCGCTCATCCTGTCGCGCGGCACGGCCGGCGCCGACGGCGACGACGGGGTCATCTAGTGCGGTGCCCGGGGGCGCGCGATGCCTGAGCAGTCGCCCACCCTGGAGGCGTTTGCTTTTCCCCTGCTCGAGGGCGGCGGCGGCCCGGTGATCAGGGCAGGAGATCTCGCGCAGGCGACAGGCGACGTCCTGGCCCTGGCCCGCGCCGAGGCCGAGCAGATCCGCGCGGCCGCCGCAGCCGAGGGGCGGGAGGCAGGGTACACCGCCGGCCTGGCTGCCGCGCAGTCAGCGCTCGGCCCGGCGTGCACCGCCCTGGAGGCGGCCGCCCGGGGCATCGTCGAGGCGCAGGAGGAGTTCGTCGCGCTCGCCGAGGCGCGCGCCGTCGAGCTGGCCCTCGCCCTCGCCGACAAGGTGATCGGCGTGACCCTCGACCTCCGGCCAGAGCTCGTCGTCGAGATCGCGACCGGCGCGTTGCGGCGCGCCGCCGAACGCGACCACGTCGTGCTGCTCGTCAATCCCGACGACCTCGAGCTCGTGCGCGAGGCCGCCGGCGACCTGTCGGCCGCGCTCGGCGGCATCCGTCGCTTCGAGATCGTCCCCGAGCGCCGCGTCGTGCGTGGCGGCTGCCTGGTGCAGACCGCCGAGGGCGAGATCGACGCAACCGTGCTCACCCAGCTCGACCGTGCCCGCGAGGTGCTCACGGCGGAGCTCCAGCCGGCGCCCGATGCCTGACGCGCTGCTGGCCGAGCGCTTCGCGGCACTCCAGGCGGCCGACCTCCACCGGCGCCGCGGCAAGGTCGTCAACCTGATCGGCCTCGTCATCGAGGCATCCGGGCTGCGCGCCGAGGTAGGCGAGCTGTGCACGATCGACGCCGGGCGCACCCGCCCGCCGATCCCCGCCGAGGTCGTCGGCTTCCGCGACGGGCGCACCCTGCTGATGCCGCTCGGCGAGATGCACGGGGTCGGCCCCGAGAACCGCGTCGACGCCACCGGGCACCCGTTCCGGCTACGCGTCGGCGACGACCTGCTCGGTCGCGTCCTCGACTCGCTGGGCCGCCCGATCGACGACGGGGGCGCGTTCGGGCCCGGGCCGTCCCGCCCGGTTGTCGCGCCACCGCCGAAGCCACTGGCACGCACCCGCATCGTCGATCGGCTGTCGCTGGGCGTGCGCGCTCTCGACACGCTCGTCCCGGTCGGGCGCGGTCAGCGCCTCGGCATCTTCGCCGGCTCCGGTGTCGGCAAGTCGAGCCTGCTCGGCATGATCGCCCGCTCGACCACCGCCGACATCAACGTCATCTGCCTCGTCGGCGAGCGCGGCCGCGAGGTGCGCGAATTCATCGAGCGTGACCTCGGCGAGGCCCTCGCGCGCTCCGTGATCGTCGTCGCCACCTCCGACGAGCCGGCGCTGCTGCGCATCAAGGCGGCCTTCGCCGCCACCACCATTGCGGAGCACTTCCGCGACCAGGGCCGCAACGTGCTGCTGATGATGGACTCGGTCACCCGCTTCGCCATGGCGCAGCGCGAGGTCGGCCTCGCCATCGGCGAGCCGCCCGCGACGCGCGGCTACACGCCGTCGGTGTTCGCAGCGCTGCCGCGGCTGCTCGAGCGTGCCGGCACGAGCGCCCGCGGCTCCATCACCGGCCTCTACACCGTCCTCGTCGAAGGCGACGACATGAACGAGCCCGTCGCCGATGCCGCCCGCTCGATCCTCGACGGTCACTGCGTGCTGACGCGCGCGCTGGCCCACCGCTCGCACTACCCGGCGATCGACGTGCTGCAGTCCGTGTCGCGGCTCGAGGGTGAGATCGTGGGGCCGGAGGCGCGCGCCGCCGGCGCCGCCCTGCGCGAGACGCTGGCCGCCTTCAAGGAGAAGGAGGACCTCATCTCGATCGGCGCCTATGTGCGCGGCGGCGACCGCAAGGTCGACTACGCCATCGACAAGCAGCCCGGCATCGAAGCGTTCCTCCGCCAGAGCCGCAACGAGAGCATGACCGCCGACGAGTCGGAGCTGCTCCTGCTCGACCTGATGGCCGACCGTGAGGCCGCGTTGACCCCGGGCAGCGGCCTGGCCCTCGCCTGATCCTGATCGGGCAGCGCCCTGCATCCAGCCAGACTCGACTCTCCTCGGCCGTCGCTCAAGTTCGGGCAACCGCTGCCGACCATTCCGGGAAGCCGCTGGACAGGCGGAGGAGATCAAGGAGGGTGTTCGCGTGGAGGTTGTGAGGGACATGTCGCTGTCGAGGAAGCTCTACGCGAGCTTTGGCGTCGTAATCGCGCTGCTGCTGACGCTGTTCGGCGTCGCGTTCTGGGGGCTGAACGGCCTGTCCTCGGCGACACACACGATCACGCAGAGCTCGCTGCCGAAGGTGATCGCCGGCCTGACGTTGAAGTTCGACGGAGCCGACCTGAACGGCTGGCAGACCGGGTACGTGCTCGATCGCGGCAAGAGTCGGCCGGACTTCGAGAAGGCGACCGCGACCTTCCAGGCCGGCCTCGCGCAGCTGGAGAAGGTCTCGACCGACAGCGAGGACATCGCCGCGGCAGCGTCTACGAAGGCGGACTTCGAGAAGTTCATGCAGCTCGACGTTTCGCTCTGGGCGGCTGTCCAGGCGAAGGACTTCGCGAAGGCGGAGCAGATCGCACTGGGGCCGGAGATCGTCAACTACAACGCGCTCTCGAAGAGCCTCGATGGATACGTCACGCAAGCGCAGCAGGAGCGGGTCGTCAGTACTGCGAGCTTCGACTCGACGAAGTCCACCTCGCTGACGATCATGCTCGTCGTCGCCCTGCTCGCCGTCCTGCTGGCCATGGGGATCGCGTGGGTGATCACCCGCGGGATCAAGTTGAGCGTCGCGCCGCTGCTCCGCGCCGCGGAGGGCATCTCCGCCGGCGAGCTCGACCAGGCAGTCGACGTGCGCAGCCGGGACGAGTTCGGCCAGATCACTGCTGCGTTCGGCCGCATGATCGAATATCTGAGGAGCCTGGCCGCCGGCGCCGAACGGATCGCCCACGGCGATCTGACGACACGCGTCGAGCCGACCTCGGAGCGGGACATTCTTGGACACGCATTCCTTGCGATGTCCGACAGCCTCACCGGGATGATCGGCCAGGTGCGGCAGGCCTCGGAGACGCTGTCGGCGTCGTCGGAGGAGATGGCGTCGACCTCCGAGGAAACCGGTCGCGCCGTTGGCGAGATCGCCCAGGCCATGAACGACGTCGCCTCCGGTGCTGAGCGGCAGGTCAAGCTGGTCGAGGAGACCCGCGTCTCCGCCCAGGAGACCGCGGCGCAGGCCAACCAGGCGCGTGACGACGCCCAGGCGGGCGGCCGCGCCGCCGAGCAGGCGTCGCAGGCGATGGAGGCGATGCGCGATTCGACCACCTCGGTGACCGAGGCGATGCGCGGCCTGGCCGGCAAGTCCGAGCAGATCGGCGGCATCGTCGCGACGATTACCGGTATCGCCTCGCAGACGAACCTGCTGGCGCTCAACGCCGCGATCGAGGCCGCCCGCGCCGGCGAGCAGGGCCGCGGCTTCGCCGTCGTCGCCGAGGAGGTCAGGAAGCTCGCCGAGGAGTCACAGGCAGCGGCGACCCAGATCTCGACCCTGATCGGCGAGATCCAGGACGAGACGCAGAGGACAATGCTCGTCGTCGAGGATGGCGGCAAGCGTGCCGAGAACGGCGTCGCAATCGTCGAGCAGGCCCGCGAAGCATTCCAGCGAATCGGCGTCCAGGTCGAGGAAGTCGCCACCCGCATCAACGCGATCGTCAACTCGACCGCAGAGGTCGCAGCCGTCGCCGAGCAGTCGTCGGCCTCGACCGAGCAGGTCTCGGCCTCGACCGAGGAGACGAGCGCCTCCGCCGAGGAGATCGCCGCGTCCGCGCAGGACCTCGCCAACACCGCCGAGCGTCTCCAGACACTCGTCGGCCAGTTCAAGCTGGCCAGCTGACAGCCGCGCTCGCAGGCTGCCGGCCCGGCTTGCGCCAGGTCGAGCTGATGCCAGGGCGTTCCCTGCCGCTGAGTACACCGCACCCGACCGACTGGAGTCATCCGATGTCAGCGCTCGAAACCACGAGGCAGTTCGTTGTGTTCTCGCTGGGAGAGGAGGAGTACGCCCTCCCGATCACCCGTGTACAGGAGATCATCCGGCACGCCGAGGCGCGCTCGGTGGCCTCGCACGATCCGGCGATCCGTGGTGTCATCAGCCTACGCGGCAAGATCGTTCCCGTCTGCGATCTGGGCGCCCGCCTGGGTCTGGCGACGCAGCTAGGCGACGACTCGAAGATCGTGATCGTCGAAACCGGCTCCGGCACTGCCGGCGTCATCGTCGACGAGGTCGAGGAGGTGCTGACGCTCGACGAGTCGAGCATCGAGCGTCTCCCGGTTGCGGGAGCCGACTTCATCGAGGCCATCGCCAAGGTCGACAACCGCCTGATCGTGCTCCTCAATCCCGACGGGATCTTCGCGGGACTTGCGATCGCAGCGTGACCACCGCCGATGCAACCCAGCCGAAGTCGAGCCTGCGGCCTCGCGTCGTTGTCGCCGACGACTCCGCGCTCATGCGGCGCATCCTCACGGATGCGCTCGGCACGAGTGGCTTCGACGTGGTCGGAGCAGCGCACGATGGCGACTCGGCGCTCGCCCTGTGCCGAACGCTGCGACCGGATGTGTTGACGCTCGACCTGGCGATGCCCGGCCTCGACGGAATGGGCGTCCTGCGTGCGTTGAAGCAGGCTGCCTCGACGATCCCGGTGGTCGTCGTCTCGGCCTTCTCCCCCGCTGCCGGCGCCCGCGCGGTCGACTGTCTCGCCGAGGGGGCCGTCGACCTCGTTGCCAAGCCTGCCGCCGGGGAGCCGCTGAAGACGTTTACCGGGGAGCTGGCCGAGAAGGTCGCGCTTGCGGCAACCTCACGCCGCGCGCGCGCCCGGCTCGCTGCTGCCCACGCGGCTGCGCCGGCGCGGGTCGCGCCGTCACGGGCGCGCGCAGCCGTCGGCAAGAGGGTGGTCGTCATCGCCACCTCGACCGGCGGCCCTAAGGCTCTGGCCGAGCTGCTGCCGAAGCTGCCGGCCCGTCTCGGCGACGGCACGCTCATCGTCCAGCACATGCCGGTGGGCTTCACGAAGTCGCTCGCGGACCGGCTCGACCGGGTCTCCCAGCTGACCGTCCGCGAGGCGGCCGGAGGCGAGTCGCTCGACCCGAGCGTCGCGCTGCTCGCACCTGGTGGCAGCCACCTCCGGCTGGCCGGTTCCGGCACCGTCACCCTTTCGGACGATGCGGCGATCGGTGGCCTCCGCCCTCGCGCCGACCTCACCATCGGCGATGCCGCAAAGCGCTTCGGCGAGCGCATGCTGCTCGTCGTCCTCACCGGGATGGGGAAGGACGGACTCGAGGGCGCCCACGAGGTGCGCCGCCAGGGCGGCCGTATCCTCGCCGAGGCCGAGTCGACCTGCACCGTGTACGGCATGCCGCGCGCAGTCGTCGAGGCGAACCTCGCCGATGTCGTGCTCCCGCTGAACGAGCTCGCGCAGGCCATCGTCTTGGAGGCGGGGCGATGAGCACGCTCGACCGTCCTCTCCGCACGGTGGCCGAAGGCACCGCAACACGTCTAGGCGGCGGCGCCACCGACGACTACATCAGCTTCTGCAGGGCTTTTCGCTCGCTCACTAGGATCGACCTCGGCCAGTACAAGCGCGGCCAGATGGAGCGGCGCGTCCGCACCTTTGCGTTGCGTGGCGGGGTCACCGACCTTGTGGCCTACGCTCGCACCCTGGAGTCCGATCCGGTCGAGCTGGAGCGCTTTCTCGACCGGGTCACGATCAACGTCTCGCAGCTGTGGCGCAACCCGCAGCAGTGGTCGCTGCTCGCCCGCGACGTGATCACGGAGCTCGCCGGGGGCGGGAGCATCCGGGCCTGGAGCGCCGGCTCGTCGTACGGCGCCGAGGCGTTCACGCTTGCCGCCGTCTGCAAGGACGCCGCAGCGACCGCCCGCGTCGACATTCTCGGCACAGATATCGACAAGCGCATGGTCGAGCGCGCGCGCCGCGGCTGGTTCAGCGCCGACGATGCCCGCGACGCGCCGAGCGCCGAGCTGCGGCGCTGGTTCGTCGAGAGCGGTGACGGCTGGCAGGCGAAGCCGGAGCTGCTGAGATCGGTGCGCTTCGACGTGGGCGACCTGCTGCGGATCGAGCCGGCAAAGGGCTCGTACGACCTCATCCTCTGCCGCAACACCGTCATCTACTTCAGCGAGGACGTGCGGGATGCTCTGCACGCTCGCCTCGCGGAGGCCCTGCGACCCGGCGGTTACCTCCTCGTCGGCTCCACCGAGCGGGTCTCCAGCCCGGCCGCCTGCGGCCTCGAGTCGTGCCTCCCCTTCATCTACCGGAAGGTCGCGTAGTGGACGTCTCCGAGTACCTGCCGATGTTCCTCGCGGAGGCGCGCGAGCACCTCCAGGAGCTAAATCTTGCGGTCGTGCGGGTCGAGGAGTCGCCCGACGACCGCGGGACGATCGACGAGATCTTCCGTGCCGCGCACTCGCTGAAGGGCATGAGCGCGACGATGGGTTTCCCCCACATGGCGGCGCTGACGCACAAGATGGAGGACGTTTTCGAGCTGCTCAAGCAGCGCACCGAGGGGCTCTCCCGCGATGCCATCGATGTCCTGCTCGAGTGCCTCGACGCGCTCTCCGCGGCCATCGAGACGATCGACGTCGAGGGGATCGAGAAGCTCGAAGAGGGTCCGCTTGTCGGCCGTCTCGAGGTGCTGATCCGCGTCCGGGACGAGGAGAACGCAGCTGCCGTAACCGCTGGCGAGCAGGCCAGTACGCTGCTCGGGATCCTGGAGAGGGCCGCCGGCCGCCGGGTCGTGCACGTTGCCGCGCAGCTGTCGCCGGACTCGCCGATGCCGTCCGTCCGGGCGTTCCAGCTGATCGCAGCCGTCAGCGACCACGGTGAGGTACTCGTGTCGATCCCTGCCGATCACGAGATCGACGGCTTCGGGGACTTTCGCGTCGAGGTCTGGCTCGCCACCGACCACGAGGACGACGCTGTGCGCACGACTACCCTACGCGTGCCCGAGGTGATCGAGGCGGTCGTGGGCCCGCCCCCCCGCCCCCCCCACCCCCCC
>JANXXF010000400.1 GCA_025350775.1 Actinomycetes bacterium | reverse complement strand
GTCGAGACCGACCTCGGCGAGTACATCCTCCAGCTCTGCGACGAGCATCCCGTCCACATCATCGCTCCGGCGATCGAGAAGACGAAGGAGCAGGTCGCCGAGCTGTTCAGCGCGATCGAGGGTTTCGAGGTGCCGGCCGAGCTCGAGGCGCTCACTGCCTCGGCGCGACGTCAGCTGCGCGAGGTGTTCTTGACCGCCGACGTCGGTATCACCGGCTGCAACATGGCCGTTGCCGAGACCGGCACCGTCGCGTTCGTCTCGAACGAGGGCAACGCGCGGCTCGTCAGCTCGCTGCCGCCGTGCCACGTCGTGGTGATGGGCATGGAGCGGCTCGTGCCGACGCTCGACGACCTCTCGGTGATCCTGCGGCTGCTCGCCCGTTCCGCAACGGGCCAGAAGCTGACGAGCTACACGACCCTCATCACCGGGCCACGCCGCGAGGGCGAGGCCGACGGGCCGGAGGAGCTCCACGTCGTGATCATCGACAACGGCCGCACGAACCTCCTGCACGGCCGCTACCGCGAGATGCTGGCCTGCATTCGCTGCGGCGCCTGCCTCAACGTCTGCCCGGTGTTCCGCAAGACCGGCGGCGCGGCGTACGGGCCGGTGTACTCGGGCCCGATGGGCGCTGTGCTCGTGCCGCTCTACGTCGGCCTCGGCAATGCGCCCGACCTGCCGCACGCCTCCTCGCTGTGCGGCGCCTGCACCGAGGCCTGCCCCGTCAAGATCCCGCTGCACGAGCTGCTGCTCGACCTGCGCCGCGACATGGTGCAGCAGGGGGTGAGCCCTCGCTGGGAGCGGGCCGCGTTCACCCTCTGGTCGTTCGCCTGGTCGACCCCGCTCGGGTACCGGCTGTCGACGACGCTGGCGCGGCTGGGGCAGCCGCTGGGTGCGCTCGCCGGGCCGGGCAGGCTCTGGGCGGCCGGGCGCGCGCTGCCCGCCTTCGCCGGCCGTCGTTACCGGGACCGGCCCCGTGGCTGAGCCCGTGGCTGAGCCCGCGGCGGAGCCCGTGGCTGAGCCCGTGTCTGAGCCCGCGGCGGAGCCCGGCGCGGAGCCTGGCGCGGAGCCTGGCGCGGGCCCCGGCGCGGAGCCTCCGGTCGACTCGGCGCTCGTCGCGCGCTTCGTCGCCAACGCGACGGCCAACGGCTTCACGGTGCATCGCGGCGCGGGCCCACCCATCGAGGGCGCCGGCGTCTCGGTCGCGAGCTACGGCCTCGCCGAGTCGGGCAGCGTCGTGCTCGTCGCCGCTCCCGACGAGCCGCGTGCCAACTCGCTGCTGCCGGACGTGCACGTCTCGTTGCTACGCGAGGAGCTGATCTTGCCCGGGCTGCCGGAGCTGTTCGCCGCCATCGGCGGCCGGCTGCCGAGCGCGCTCGCGATCGTCAGCGGGCCGTCGAAGAGCGCCGACATCGAGCAGCTGCTCGCCGTCGGCGTCCACGGGCCGAAGGAGGAGCACATCGTGCTGCTGCCGGCCGCCGCGCCGCCACCGTAGGGGCCGCGCGGGACTCAGCCCAGCGCGGCGATCGCGGTCACAAGCGCAGCCTGGCTCGAGGGACCCCAGAGACCGTCGGCCTTGAGGCCTGCCTTGGCCTGGAAGGCCTTGATCGACGCGGTCGTGACCGGCCCGAGAACGCCGTTGGCCGGGCCGCTGAAGAGGCGGAGCCGCACGAGCTTCTGCTGCAGGCTCTTGACCCAGGTCAGGGGCGCGGGGAGGGTGGGGGTCGCGGTCGCGGTCGTGGCGGTCGCCGTGGCGGCCGGGGTCGTTGCGGCACGGGTCGTTGTGGGCGCGGCGGTCGTCGGCGTGGCGGCGTTGGTCGTCGTGCCCTTCGTCGCCTTGCCCTTCGCCGCGGTGACCCCGCCGGCGGCGATCGCCCGCTCGAGCGCCGCCTGGCTGGCCGGGCCCCACTTGCCGTCCGGCGTCAGGCCGGCCTTGCTCTGGAAGGCGATGACCGCGGCCGCTGTCACCGGCCCGAAGACACCGGTCTGGGGGCCCGAAAAGAGACCGAGCGAGGCGAGCTTCCGCTGAAGGCTGACCACCCACGGCTGTGCGGCAGGCAACGGGCCGGTCGCGGTGGGGACGATCGTCCCGCCGATCGGCGTGGAGCCTGGCAGGCGCCCGGCGTTCGCAGCGACGAAGCCGGCGACCGCGTCGATCTGCTCGGCGCTCAGCTTGCTTGCGAACGACGGCATGCCGCCCCTGCCGGAGCGCACCTGCGCAGCGACCTGCACGGCGGTTGGTGCAGCCTCGTCGAGATTGGGGCCGACGCGCGACCGCGAGCCGGTGACGTTGAGCGTGTGGCAGGCGCCGCAGCCCGCCGCCGTCCACACCTGCCCGCCGTCGGCGGCGAGGGCAGGGCCGGCTCCGGCAAGGAGTGCCGACGTGACGATCGCAGCGCCGATCGCGCCCAGGCGCAAACGCGCCTTCGCCCTTCCGTTCGCGACTCCGGGACATGCCATCCGTGGGACGGTACGCCGCGGTCCGGACGGCCCGGCCGTCGACTAGGGTTCCGCGCATGAGCCAACTTCCTATCGAGCGTCCCGGCAAGGTGATCGCGGTCGGCCGGAACTACGCGGAGCACGCCGCCGAGCTCGGCAACGAGGTGCCGGCCTCGCCGACGCTGTTCGCCAAGTGGCAGAGCTGCCTGATCGGCCCGGGCGCGCCGATCGTGTTGCCCGCGATCTCGCAGAAGGTTGACTACGAGGGCGAGCTCGGCGTCGTCATCGGCCGCCGGGTGCACGGCATCTCGGCCGACGACGCGCTCGACGCCGTCGCCGGGTACCTCTGCGCGAATGACGTCTCGGCGCGCGACCTGCAGCGCGCCGACAAGCAGTTCACCCGCGCGAAGTCGCTCGACACGTTCGGCCCGATCGGGCCGCGCCTCGTCCCCGCCTCCGAGATTCCCGATCCCCAGCGGCTGCGCCTCCGCACGCTGCTCAACGGCCAGGTCATGCAGGATGGCACTACCGCCGACATGGTGTTCAGCGTGCGCGAGCTGATCGCGTTCGTGGCCCAGGCGATCACGCTCGAGCCGGGCGACCTGATCCTCACCGGCACCCCGGCCGGCGTGGGCGAGGGCCGCGACCCGCAGGTGTGGCTGCAGCCGGGCGACACGATCACCGTCGAGATCGACGGGCTCGGCGCGCTGACGAACCCGGTTGTGGCGGCGCCGCGCTAGCCGGCGGCGCCGGCCGCCGCTACCTCCTCAGGCGCAGCGCGCGCAGGAGCGCGCGGCCGAGCGCGCCGACCGCGAGCGAGAGCCCGCCGACGGCCTGCACCGGCCGGACGGGCGGTGGCGGTGGCGGTGCTGCGGGCCCGGCAGCTGGTGCGACCCCGGGTGTGTCCCCAGGTGCGGCGGCTGCAGCGGGCGTCTCCGCGGGCGCGGCCGGCGCGGCCGCGAGCTGCCCCGCGATGCACGCGGCGAACTGCTTCACCATCTGGTTCGAGACGTCGGCGACGATGCCCCGCCCGTACTGGGCGACCGTCCCCGACAGCGCCAGCTCGGTCACGATCGTGACCTTTGTGCCGCTGCCGTCCGGCTCCAGCGACGACTCGATCGTCGCTGTCGCGCCACCGCGACCCTTCAGCTCGCGCGCCTTCGTCGTCATCGTCACCACACGTCCGGCGGCGTCGGCCTGCTCGCGCACGATGTCGGCGGCAAAGGTCAGCGAGATCGGGCCGAGCTTGACGTGGACGTGCGCCTTGAAGGTGTTCTCGTCGACGACCTCCTTCAGCTCGGCGCCCGGCATGCAGGGCACGACGCGTGGGATGTCGTTGAGCAGCGCCCAGGCCTGCTCGGGCGGGGCGGGCACGGTGAAGTCGTTCTCGAGGCGCATGACAGGCACTCTACCGGCGAGAGCTGCTGGCTTCCGGGCGCCGGGGACGTCCTGACCTGGGGCTGCTGATCGGCTTGCTGCTGGTCGCGATCGCTCTCCGCCCCCAGCTCG
>JANXXF010000380.1 GCA_025350775.1 Actinomycetes bacterium | reverse complement strand
CGGCTCCCCCGCCCCCGCGTTCAGCCTGCTCGACGACGGCGGCGCCACCGTCTCGCTGTCCGGACTGAAGGGCAAGCAGGTCGTCGTCTACTTCTACCCGCGCGACGACACGCCCGGCTGCACCAAGCAGGCCTGCGGCGTGCGCGACGCCTGGGACGCATTCACCGCGGCCGGCGCGGTCGTGCTCGGCGTCAGCCCCGACGGCGAGGCCTCGCACGCGAAGTTCAAAGCGAAGTTCTCGCTCCCCTTCACCCTGCTCTCCGACCCCGACCATGCGGTCGCCGAGGCGTACGGGGCCAGGGGCGAGAAGAGCATGTACGGCAAGAAGTTCATGGGCATCGTGCGCTCCACGGTCGTCATCGACGCCACCGGCAAGGTCAAGGCCGTCTTCCCGAAGGTGCAGCCCGCCGCCCACGCCCGGCTCGTTCTCGACGCACTGGCGGCCAAGTGATGCCGGAGTACCGCTTCGCGACGATCGACGAGCTGGGTGCCGGGCCCGGCTTCCACAAGGTGCGCGGGCCGCTGGGGATCGATGCCTTCGGCGCGAACGTGCTCGTGATGCCGCCGCATTTCGACGGCTTCGAGCACTACCACGACCTCCAGGACGAGCTGTACTTCGTCCACTGCGGCACCGCGCGCATCGACGTCGGCGGGGAGACCCGCGACGTTGGCCCGGGCGGCCTTTTCCACTGCCAGTCGACGCTGCCGCGCAAGATCTCCAATCCGGGCGACGTGGAGCTCGTGATGCTGATCGTCGGCGGCAAGGACGGCTACGTCGAGCGCGACGGCCACTTCGTCGACCCGGAGCGGGACGGCGAGCGGCGGGCCGGCTTCGGCAGGTAGTCGCCGTAGGTCGCGCCGGCTCGGGCTACGAGCACTCGGGGCAGGCCCAGGCCTCGCCGTCCGTGGTAGGCGCCGCATCCTCGCTCCACTCGCCGCAGACGTCGCACTGCACCTCGATCTGCTCGGGTCGGTTCTGCTCCAGCACGCGCACGTTGTTGCCGGCATCGCGCACGACGTAGGTCGCGTCGTCGCTGCGGTTGACGAGATCGAACTCGCCGGTGTACCAGCCGCCGATGCGGACCCTCACGCGCGTCATCGAGCTCTGAGCCTATACGCGGTGGAAGAAGACCTCGCGCGCCAACACACGTACATCCAGCACCGGCCCGAAGTCCTGTTCGAGCAGCGGCAGCTGCGTGCCGTAGTGGGCGAGCGCGGCGGCCTTCGCGGCCACAGCATCGGCAGCGAGCAGGCGCTCCTCGGACTCGTAGCCGGGCAACGGCGGCTCGAAGCCGTGGCGGAGCACGTACGGGACGTCGGCATAGAGGATGGCATCGGGGCGGAGGGCGAGCACTGCGTCGCGGCTGCGCAGGTGGTCGCGATGCCCACCGATCCCGGCCGGCGCATAGACCCAGCCGGCAGCCGCCAGGTGCGGCGCGAGCGCGGCGGCCACATCCTCCCCCACCGGCCCGTACTGCCAGTCGAGCAGTTCGAGCAGGACGATGCGAGCGCCCACGGCAGCCAGCGCTGACGCCTCCTCCGCCCGCCGCTGCCCCATGCGCGCCCGCGAGTCGGCCGCACCACCGCGGGCGTCCCACTCGCCGAGCACCCCCACCGGCGGCAGCCCGGCACAGACGTCGAGCACCGTCACCGGCGCGCATGCAGGCCCGCCCCGGCCCGGCGCCCCCGCCGCCAGCACCGACCAGCACGAGAGCGCCGCGTCGTCGAGATGGGGCGACACGATGAGGACAGCTGCCACGTGGCCCGAAGCATAGGCTGCCCGACGAGACGAGCCTCTCGCGGGGTTTTGAGCCTGCTCGTAATGCCTATGCGGATGAAAGGACTTGAACCTTCACGGTGTCCTAGAACGAGTGGCAACCCGCGTCGGTCGGTGTCGGAGAGTAGCGTCAAGTGACGCAACCATCCCGAATGCCGACCGACGCAGCGCTTGCCTCCATCGCTCCGTTTACGATCGTGTAGGCCACTACTGGGCCCAGTCAGCGGATGGAGGGACGACATCTTGAGCAGGCACTAGCGCGAGTTGCCAATTAATGCAAGACTCGATTTTCCAGCGACGGTCGCGCAATATGCACCGATCGCTCGAACACAACATTGGTCCTCACTACGGGAGGCAGCATGCGGCACATCGGGAAGCGAGCGGTGCTCGTCGGAGGCCTGCTCGTCGT
>JANXXF010000346.1 GCA_025350775.1 Actinomycetes bacterium | reverse complement strand
GGTCGGCACCCCGGTCACCTCAACCCGCCGAAGCAGGGCAACCAGCAGGAAGGGCCGTCGCCGAACGCAGACCCGGCAGCCAACGGAGCGGCCCCGGAGTCGAACCGGGCAAGCCGTGGGTTACACGACCGGACTGGTTTTGAAGACCAGTTGGGCCACCGGGCCCGTGCCGCTCCGCGCCGAGCGTAGCAACCTGGCCTGGCGGGGCCGAGCCGGGTGGCCCGGCGTGTGTCGCCCCGTCGGGCCCACGCCGGGCGACGCGGCCCGCGCCGGTACGCTTCCGCCCCGTGGGAGCGCAGGCCAGGATTCACGAGCTGCTCGCGGCGGGCCCGACCGTCTCGTTCGAGTTCTTCCCGCCGAAGGCGGAGGCCGACGACGCGGCGCTCCAGCAGACGATCAAGGAGCTCGAGCCGCTCGCGCCCTCGTACGTCTCGGTGACCTACGGCGCCGGTGGCTCCACGCGCGAGCGCACCCACAAGATCGTCGCCGACATCGCCACCGGCACCTCACTCACCGCGATGGCGCATCTCACGTGCGCGGCGCACACGCGCGTCGAGCTGGAGGGCATCGTCGGCCGCTACCGCGACGCGGGCATCCGCAACATCCTCGCGCTGGGCGGCGACCCGCCCGCCGACGAGGGCCTGCCCGCCGGTGACCTCGAGCACGCGCTCGACCTCGTCCGGCTCGTCCGTGCCGCGGGCGACTTCTCGATCGGCGTCGCCGCGTTCCCCGAGCCGCACCCGCGCTCGCCGAGCCTCGAGGCCGACCGTTTCCGTCAGGCGGAGAAGCTCGCCGAGGCCGACTTCGCCGTCACCCAGCTCTTCTTCGAGGCCCGCCACTACTTCGACCTCATCGAGAGCCTGCGCGGGCTCGGCGTCGACAAGCCGGTCGTGCCGGGCATCATGCCGATCGAGCGGCTCGCGCAGATCGAGCGGATGGTGGCGCTCCAGGGGTCGGAGTTCCCGAAGTGGCTGCGGCGAAAGCTCGAGGCTGCCGGCGACGACCCGGCCGAGGTGCGGCGCGTCGGCCTCGCCGAGGCCGCCCGGCTCTGCCGCGAGCTCCTCGACGGCGGCGCACCCGGGCTGCACTTCTACACGCTCAACCGCTCGCACGCCACGCGCGACATCGCCGACCTGCTCGGGCTCTAGCGGGAGCGGCCGAACAGCCGCTCGAGGCGCCCCGGCGCGCGCGGCTGCGTCACTTCCCACTCGGCCCGGCTCGGCAGCCTGCCCGCGGCGCGGGCGGCTCGCACGCAGGCTGCATGCGCGTGGCGCCGCCGCTCGCTGTCGCCCTCGGGCGTGAGTAGCACGTGGTCTGTCATCGCGTGTAGCTGCAGGCTGCAGAGCGGGCAGGTGTAGCTCACGGGCTTGAAGCTCTGTGCCCTGCGCAGCGCCCACCAGCGCGTTTCGACGGGCCTGGCCGCCTCGACCAGGCCGTCGCTCTCGGTCGACTCACGCTCCATGACAGCTGTGTACCTGCCGCGGCCAGGATCGGATTGCAGGCGCTCGGCCGCTTGCCCGCGCCCGTGCCGCTTGCCCGTGCCGCTTGCCCGCGCTCGGGCTGCAGGGGGCCGTCAGCCGGGGAGCTGCGCCTTCGTCGCGGCCCGCTCCGCAGCGTGACGCTCGGCGGCCTTCGCCTGGGCGGCGATGATCGTCGCCTTCAGCATGGCGGCGTCGGCCTTCAGCTCGGCCCAGGCCTCCTGTGGCGGGCGCAGCTGGCCGGCGAAGTGGGGGATGACCTTGCGCGCGATCAGGTCGATGGAGCGCAGCTGGCCCTCACGGCCGCCCCAGTCGCCGATCGTGAGCAGGAACGAGCCGAAGCCACCTGTCCGCTCGAGCAGGTCCTCGATGTGCGCGATCGCCAGCTCCGGGGTGCCGATGACCGCGAACCGGCCCTCGTTCAGCTCCTCGACGGCCTGGTCGACGTCGGTGATCGAGAGGTCGATCGGCATGCCCGAGAGCGAGCCCATGTACTCGCGCCACTCCATCAGGCCGCGGCGCATGTCGCGGCGCGCCTCCTCCACGGTGTCGGCGACGTAGAGGGCGCCGCACACGGCCCACTCGTCGCGACGGACCTGCTGCCCGTGCACGGCGGCCATCTCCTCGGCCACCTGCCAGAGGTTCGCCAGCACCTCGATGCCCGCCGGCGACGCTGCGCCCACCGAGAGCATGCCCAGGCCGAAGCGCCCCGCCAGCCGTGGCCCGGACGGCGAGATCGCCGCCGCCACCGAAATCGGGAAGCGCGGATGCTGGTACGGCGCCAGGTGCAGGCGGGCGTCGCGCAGCGTGAACCAGTCGGTCTCGCGCGTCACCGGGCCGTCGCCCGCGAGCAGGGCCATGATCGCCTCGAGCCCCTCTTCCGCCATTCGCCGCGTCTCGGTGGGCTCGATGCCCATGGCGATTGCGTCCGAGGCGAGCGAGCCGGGCCCGATGCCCATCATGATCCGCCCGCGTGTGAGGTGGTCGAGCAGGACGAGCCGGTCGGCCAGCACCAGCGGCTGGTGGTACGCGAGTGAGTTGACGCCGGTGCCGAGCCGGATGTGACGCGTCCGCTCGGCCGCCGTCGCGATGAAGAGCTCGGGCGCCGCAATCAGCTCCCAGCCGCCCGAGTGGTGCTCGCCGATCCAGGCCTCGTGGTAGCCGAGCCGGTCGCAGTGCTCGATCAGCTCGAGGTTACGCTCGAGCAGCAGCGTCGGGCTCTCGCCGGGCGACTGGATCGGCGGGATGAAGAGGCCGAAGCGGAGTGGGGCACGGAGCTGGGCGGCCATGGCGCGGACAGTACCCACTGAGCCGCGGAGTCGCTAATGCACGCCCTCCCCTGCCGCACCCGTGGCGGCGCCCATCACGGCGCAGCCACGGGTGCCCGTCGCGGCCTC